>CACZPE010000203.1 GCA_902782875.1 uncultured Ruminococcus sp.
AATATGCCCTAAGGATACTCGCAGGCACCGAAAACTACCCGTCAGGGGCCGATATTTCAGGCATTTCGGGAACGCCTGTGAAGAACATGAATATCACCTCTGACCTCATCACACTGCTCGAGGATGACATGACATGGGAGAAATACCTGCGCATGGCTCTGAGCAACACTTCATCCCCCGCTTTTTCCGCAGACGGTGAGGATTATTACGTAGCCGACCTCGGAATAATGGATCAGTGGGACGATAATATAAGGCTCAGTACGGAAAGGATCATCGGCAGAAAGCTTACCGAAGCCGACAGGGATAGATGCCCCTTTGCATCGAAGTCTGAGCTTTACGACCGAATGAGAAACACCTATACACAGGAGTATATCGACACCGCACTCAAGCCCTTCACAGACAGATTTACCGAAAAGGACGGGATGCTGTATGCCAAGAGCTACGACGCAGGCATACTGACCCCCGAGATATACACTGCCCAGATCGATTTGCTCAATGACAGCGGCATATCATTCACGGTATACTACAAAAACGCCATCCCCGATGTTGAATTCACCGTTGATTATGTAGTGGTCTTTGACGGTGACAGACCGCTTATACACAGCAAGAAGCAGAGGCCTCTCCCGTAAGAAAATCAACAGGACATTCAAAGAGTTTTCTCTGAATGTCCTTTTCTTTATGTATTAGCGGGAGTATCAGTATGCAGCAGGCCTATCGCTATCATATAGGGGCCTGCATTTGAAGCGACCGCTCCACCTATCTTGAATTCATGCGGCACAGGAGGATAACCGAGCCTCTTGGTAAGAGCATCAGCGACCTCTTTGCGTCTTGCGTCATCCCTGCCCGAGATGATCACATACTCAGCGCCCTTTGTCAGACGCTCCGCGCAAACCTCCACAAGCTGACTGATAACATTGTTGTCGCCCCTGACCTTGCGCACCGTTCTCGACACCTTGCCGGTGAGGAGTATGATCGGCCTGAAGCCCAGCAGCTCGCCTGCAAATGCAGCAGCAGCGCTTATCCTGCCAGATTTCTTGCAGTATTTGAGAGTATATGCCGCAAGATATACCTGTGCGGTCTCAAAGCGTGAACGGAGCTTTGCCTCTATCTCATCTGCGGATACACCCTCCGCTGCAGCCTTTGCAGCTTCAATTACGGGATAGCCGTAGGTACCCGAATAGGACAGGGAATCAACGCATCTTATATTCACTCCCGAAGCAAGCAGCGGCTCCTCCTCGGCAAACATTTCCTTTGCCCTGACTGAATTCTGATAGGTAGCAGAGCCGAAGGAGTTTATCGATACGTATATGATATCGGTATAGCCCTCCGAGGCATACTTTCTGTACACATCCATGAATTCAAATGTGGTCAGCTGTGAATGCACGGGCATAGTATCGGATGAATCGAGCAGACTGTAATACTCATCGGGGGTTATGTCGCGGTCACGGAAGTTCTTCTCGCCCACTGTTATGGGGAAACAGAGTATATGTATCCCGTACTTTGCTTCGTCTTCACGGCTCAAATCAGATGCTGAATCGGTGATTATCTTGATCTTTGACATATTTATCCTCCTAATGAATTCTTCACGGGCTGTCCCATGTGTATGCTGTCAGCTCGCCGCTGCTGCTGAGCCCGGGGTAATCCCACTGTCTGAGCACTTCATACGCAGCGATAGCCGCCGAATTTGAAAGATTGAGGCTCCTCAGCGTCTGCCTCATAGGTATCCGCACGCATTTATCCGGATTTTCATAGAGCAGCTTTTCGGGCAGACCTGCGTCCTCCCTGCCGAACACCAGATAGCAGTTATCGGGATATTCCGCATCGGAATGGCGTTTTCTCCCCTTTGTAGTAAAGAAGAACAGCTGTCCGTCCGCTTTTGCCAGAAAATCCTCCAGCGAATCGTAGTAGGTTATGTCAAGCTTGTCCCAGTAGTCAAGTCCCGCACGTCTGAGCTTGCTGTCGTCTATCTCAAAGCCCAGCGGCTTTACAAGATGCAGTCTTGCTCCCGTTACGGCGCAGGTACGGGCTATGTTGCCTGTATTCTGCGGTATCTGCGGTTCTATAAGCGCGATATTCAGTCTCATAGCAGCTCATACCCCGACATCTGTTTGTGTGAGGTGAGATATTCAAGACAGCTTTCAAGCATGATACCGTCCCTCACATCTGTATTATAGCTGAATGTGGTCATAATTGCAAGCTCCAGGAATTCCGAAGCCCTGTTCATAGCTATCGGAAGGCTGTCGCCCTTTAGCACCGAGCCCGTAAGCACGGATGCGAATACATCTCCCGTGCCGGGATAACCCGCATTCACCCTGCGGAAGGGCACGCACCAGTATTTGTTGCTGTTTCTGTCATAGCCTGCGTTATACGACTCACCGCCTGTATATACACTCGTTATGACAACTACCGACGGGCCGAGATGCGAGAGCCTTGCGAGCATGCTCTTTACCTCCGACCTGTTCTGAGGCATATACGACGGGTCTTCCCCGAGGAGTATAGCCGCCTCGGTAAGGTTAGGCGTTATCATATCCGCTGCCGCCGCAAGCTCCTTCATCCTGTGTCTGAGCTCAGGTGTGCAGGTCTTGTACGGCTTGCCGTTGTCCGCCATAACGGGATCGACCACTTTGAGAGCATCGGGATATGCCTTGAAGAAATCAAGGCAGTGATCGACCTGATCCTTTGAAGCAAGAAATCCGCTGTATATACAGTCAAATCCATACCCGAGCCGCTTGTAGTGTGAAAGTGCGGGCATGATATAATCGGTCAGATCACGCATCTCCACCTCTCCGAAGCCGCCTGTATGCGCGGAAAGGATCGCTGTCGGCACGGGACAGACCTGTATGCCCATAGCCGAGAGAGTCGGGAGTATCACCGTCAGCGAACATCTTCCCACTCCCGAAAGATCGTGTATCGCCGCTACCTTGATGTTCATATATTTCCACCTTTATTCGACCGTGACCGCCGCCGCACATATCACCCGCGCCGCTCCCGCTTTTTTCAGAAGTGCGGTGCAGGCATTGAGCGTCGAACCGGTTGTGAGCACATCATCAACGAGCAGTACGCTCATACCCTCAACAGATACGCCAGTGCTCTCATACTGCTCCTCTGCGGCACCTTTTCTCTCGCTGCCCGAAAGAGTATGCTGCTCTGCACGGGGAGGCTTTCGCCTGAGTATATCGGTACGGAGTATGGTATCACTGCCCCTGACTATCTCACGGGCTATGAGCTCCGCCTGGTTGTAGCCTCTTTCATTGAGTCTTTCCTTATGCAGGGGTACGGGCACAGCGATATCCGTATCGGCAAATCCCCGTTCGTACAGCATATCCCTGAGTACTCTGCCGAATAACTCCGCTGCCCGTGTGTCGTGCTCGTACTTGAGACTCATCACCGCAGTTTTCGCATTGCCGTCGTAGTAGGCAGCACATACGCACGCATCATAAAGCCTTTTGCTGCAAAGGCAGCCCTTGAGTACGGACTTGCCGCACAGGGGGCATATATTCTCATCCGTCCATCTGCATTCGTTCATGCATTCCTCGCAGCACAGCCTGTTATACGCTATAAAGCCGCTGCAGAACGGGCATCTTGACGGGAATATGAGATCGGTCAGGAACCGTTTTGCCCCGCCGCCGTTTGAATAGTCAAACACTATCCGAGAAGCTCCTGCAGAGCGGATATCAGCTTGTCCGTCTCTTCATCGGTGCCTATCGTGATCCTGAGATGATCGCTTATCCTCTCGGGCTTTCTGAAATGACGAACATATATATCCCTGTTCTTGAGAAAGTCATATATCTCTGCAGCTTTTTTGTCCTTATGATGTGCAAAGAGGAAGTTCGTGCTGCTGTCGGGCACTTCAAAGCCCATGGTCCTGAGCTTCTCCGTCAGTCTTTCCCTTGTGGATATGACCTTCTTTATCGTATCTTCAAAGTACTTACTGTCAGCGATGCTTGCGCAGCCGGCTGCGATGGCTACACTGTCGAGCGGATATGAGTTATAAGAGTCCTTGGCCGCGCGCAGTGCCGATATAAGCGTACTGCCGCCTACAGCAAATCCTATTCTCATGCCTGCCATAGAGCGGGATTTTGAGAATGTGCGTATAACTATCAGATTCTCGTATTCCTTTAAGAGAGGCAGTGCG
>CACZPE010000204.1 GCA_902782875.1 uncultured Ruminococcus sp.
ACATGAAGATATGGCTTGCGCTGTGGGCTTACGGTGTTGATGACGCAGGTGCTGCTCTCGAAAGGATTAACGAGCTGAAAAAAATGGGAAGCCTACGTCAGTTCATGACCGCAGAACTTTTCATGCAGGCATTGTTCCCCGAGCTTTTTAAGGCATCTCCTGCGAAGCAGTACATATGTGACCGACCACATGATGTGGCTCTCGTTGCTATGTGTCTGCCTTTGGTTATAAATGATATGTTATATTATATCGGCGAGGGCGATATGTACGAAGAGCTCCGCGGTTTGCCCTACAACAGAGCTAAAAGAGAGCTTGAAGATTATTTCAAGGACGAAGAGGAAGAACTACGTATGTTCGATGCTCTGTGCATTACTTTTGAAAAAATGACCGAGAAAGAATTCCGCTGTAATAATACTATTTTCCATGGTAGCAGTGCCACTGTTTCAAAGGCTGAAATAGCACAGGTAAATGCGCTCATAGCCTGCGCAACAGAAGACGAGGTTCGTATAGAGAAAGCTCTCTCTATGGTCTCGGAGATACCAACATCGGGCACATACAGCAAGCGTGCCTTTTATACTTCCATACTTCTTCGCAAACTTCCGGAGGAAAAAAGGCACAAGCGCCTTGTTGAACTGCTTGGTGACAAGAACAAATCCATGCGCGGGATGGCTTATGGTTTCCTCAAAAATTCTGAGCTTACCCCCGAAGAATATCGCGGGCTTGAACCTCTCCTTAAACTCAAGACAGAGGATATGCGGCTTAATGTCATAAATATGCTTGTCAAGCAAAAAGGCAATGACCTGCGAGGCTGTGTTGAAAGACTGCTTTCGGATAAATCAGAAGAAAAGCGTATAGCGGGTCTTGATATACTGCTGAACCTGATGAATGATGAGGAAAGAAGTGCTGAGTACAAACAGCTGTGTCAACTTACAAAGAAGATAAATTCTCCCTCTGTCCGCGAACAGATCATTCTTGAACAGTTGACGGTCGATGAACAGGAAACCGAGGAGTACGGCCATGGTCTGTACAGTGCTGACGATAGCTGGACCCCTGTTATAAATGAAAAATATATCGAAGAATGTAAGCAAGTCTTCCTGCGATATTATCCTGCTTCAAAAGCGCTTGGCGGCAAGGACACGCTCCCTGATCTTAAAGCAATTCTTGATAAGCTGGACAGACTTATTGATGAACATAAGAATGATGAATTTACCAATAACAACGGCGAAGAAGTACTTATCGGAAATTCACATTCGATAAACACAAACCAGAGAGATGAATCACATCACCGTATCATTGCGATGAAAGAGGTGTGGGACAAGTTCTATGAGGACGAGATTTGCTCGCCCGAAAATGCTTATATGCTTTTATGTGCTTTTCCGGATACATACCGCGGTATAGTTTTTGAAAACTATGAGCTTTATGCTTATGGTCTTATACCATTTACTGAAAAAGAACTTTCTCTTGCGTATCCAAGACAGATGAGCGATATCCTGCATTATCTGATGTATTCTCATGTAAGCCGTGATGATCTGCATAAGATCAGATTCATGGCGCGCGAGCTAGTTCTCGGCTATGATAATTACGATGATCTGTATACTCAAAGAACCTCATACAGTATGCGTGAAGGAACTCATGTGACCAGGTATGTGTGTGCGGCAAGAGAAGTTATACCTTACTTTGGTATCGATGGGTATTCACAGGAGCATTTTGCAGAGGAGTTCTCGCAGTATCTGCGCATCTTTCAGAAGTTCAGTGATAAAAAGCATACGGCTAAATTTGGCACTGCCTATGGTTATCCGTCTTTCTGGGAATACTTTCGTGCTGTCTGTGAGGGTGTCATAAGCGAAAGATTTCTGTATAAGCATTTCTTTGAAGAAAGTATGGACGGAGTCAAAGGCTTTGAGTTTTTATGCAACGCGGTATGGATAACCCGTGAACGTGGGAGATACGGCTATAACAATAATGAAACTAAATATTTTCCCAATGGAGTACGTGTTGCGCTGTCCCAAATGACAGGTATACATACTCCCGAACTTGATGATGAGGTAATGCGTAGGGTAAGATTAGCTGAAAAGGTCTACGATGAACTCATCACTATTGTGCTTGATACTGAGCTGAAGCGCGGTGATTCTCTTACAGAATATTCAGGATGCATAAAGGGTATAAGTTCTGTCTACGGCGTAGACCGTTTTGTTCAGATACTTTGTGCAATGGGCAAAGACAACTTTGAACGTCTGGCATACGGCGTGGGAGATACACCTACAAGAAGAGAGAGTCTCAGCTACCTGCTGAGTCGTTGTACCCCTTCTGAAGGCGATAATGCCGAGAAACTGAAAGCTGCTTTGGAAGGTAAAGGTATCAGCGAAAAGCGCCTTGTTGAAGCCGCACTGCTCTCAACAGACTGGATAGAAATTATAGGCGAACTGCTGGGCTGGAAAGGTTTCACTTCGGCTTGCTATTATTTCATTGCCCATACAGATGACGATATCCCCGCAAGAAGAGCGGCTGTTATAGCAAGGTATACCCCCTTGAAAATTTACGATCTTCGCAATGGCGTGTTTGCTCTGGACTGGTTCAGAGAAGCCTATGCGGAAATAGGGGAGAAGCGTTTTAATGCCATCTATGATGCGGCAAAGTATATTTCTTCAGGCGCAAGACATACCCGTGCAAGAAAGTATGCTGATGCAGCACTTGGAAAGCTCGATCCCGTAAAAGCTGACGAAGCAATACATAAAAAGCGTGACAAGGATATGCTTTCGGCTTATATGCTCATGCCTGTCCGCGATGAACAGGACATGACCGAAAGGTATCTGAGTATACAGCGCTTCAAGAAAGAGAGCAAAGCATACGGTTCACAGCGGCGTGCCAGTGAAGCAGAAGCGGCAGATACAGCTATGAAAAATCTGGCGATCTCCCTAGGCTTTAACGATGTTACAAGGCTGGAACTTATAATGGAGAAAGCTATCTTTGATAATATCAAAGAGCTTACCGAACCAAGGAGTTTCGATGATGTTACTCTCAGGCTTACTGTTGACGAAGTGGGCAAGACGGATATCGAAGTTCTGAAGAACGGCAAAAAACAGAAGTCCGTTCCTGCAAAGCTGAAAAAGGATGACTTCGTCATAAAGCTGAAAGAGACCCAAAAAAGCCTTGCAGAGCAGTACAGCCGTACAAAGAATATGTTTGAACTCGCTATGGAGGACAGAACGGTATTCAGGGCGAAGGAACTTCTTCCACTGCTGGATAACCCTGTAACCGCGCCGATAATCGGCAGGCTGGTATACATGAAAGGAGAGTGCACAGGCTTCCTGACCGAAAATGGTCTATTGGACTTTGATGGCAATATAACAGTCCTTTTTCCTGACGATGAACTGATAACAGCTCACCCCTATGATCTGTACAAGGCAGAAGTATGGCGCAGCTATCAGCAGTACATTTTTGATAATGGCATAGTACAGCCTTTCAAGCAGGTATTCAGAGAGCTGTATGTTAAGACTGATGAGGAAAAAGAGAAGCACAGATCCATGAGATATGCGGGCAGCCAGATACTCCCAAAACAAACCATAGCCTGTCTGAAATCCCGCCGCTGGACACTGGAGCGCGACAATGGACTGATGAGAGTGTTCTATAAACAGAATATCACCGCAAAGATAAACGCTCTTGCAGACTGGTATTCTCCTTCTGATATCGAATCACCTACACTTGAATGGGTCGGATTCTATGACCGTCTGACAAATATACCGATAAAGATATCGGATGTACCTGATGTGGTATTCTCGGAAGTAATGCGCGATACCGATCTTGTTGTAAGCGTAGCCCATGCAGGAAAAGTTGATCCGGAAAGCAGCCATTCAACTGTTGAGATGCGCAGAGCAATATGTGAATTCACGGCGAAACTTTTCAAGCTTGATAATGTTCGTTTTGAAAAGAGCCATATGTTCATAAGCGGCAAGCGTGCAGATTATGCTGTCCATCTTGGCAGCGGTGTTGTACACGTACAAGGCGGAATCATGATAAATGTATTTCCCGTACATACTCAGCAAAGAGGTAAGATCTTCATGCCTTTTGTAGATGATGACCCAAAGAC
>CACZPE010000205.1 GCA_902782875.1 uncultured Ruminococcus sp.
CGCAGGATATGGACCGTATATATGTTCCTCGAATGGTACGCTGTATACTTCGAGGGAGCCGAAATATGACAGGAGGTATATCATGACAGACAGAAAACCCGATGATATAGATGCACTCATAGATATGATAGACGGCACTATGGGCAATGACGTGAGCCGCCTGTCGGTACAGTTTTCCGATGAAGTAGCCGACGGCGAGAAGATAAAGACCTCACATCACGGCAGATGCGACATCGGCAGCCCCTGGGCTGACGGCTCGGTATCAAGATGTGATATCACAGAGCCTGTTGATGAATAATGCTTATATGCCAAAAGCCTCTGAGCGTAAAAACGCTCAGAGGCTTTGTTATCGGTATACCCGAAGATTCACTGCAGTATAAAGGGAGTGCATGCTCACAGTTATTTCATCTGATAGTCAAGAAAGCCTTTGGCAGAGTCTCTTACCGCCTTGTCAGCATTCTCGTTCTCTGTAACTTCCCTCAGTACATCTATCAGCTCCTGCTTGTCTTTTGCGCCGTTTATACAGCGGTTGAGCATCCATACGGTATGCAGGGACGGTGCGCGTCTCACAGAGCTTACAAGCAGCGGCACGAAATCGGGATAGAAATGCTCGATGAAATGCACCACCGCGCCGGGCATTCCGAAATCATCGAGTGGATGACGCTCCATGATCCCAAACAGGTCTTCTATAACCTCAAAGCCCGCTCCCCGGGCTATCATATTCTCTATTATATCTTCGGACTCATACTCAAAATCATCCGAGCCCACAAGCTCTTCAAGTCTTTTCAGATCTTCCATCATATACCTCCGGAGTTCGTATAAAAGCCATAGTATCTATGACCGTTATCATAAATACTATGGCTTTAGGATCAATGGATCATCATACAGTCACATAGAATGAAACAGTACCGAAGGGGAATACCACCGCGATCCTGTAGAGGGGTCCCTCAAGACTGCTGTCCTTGAGGCATACAGGCGGCTGGAGCTTTATCTCCTTGTTTCTTTCATTCGATGTATTTACTGCGAAAAGGCCGTTGTGCAGATTCATGAATTCGCTGTTGGCAGCATCTGTCATATCATCCGCATCTGTGAGCTGCTCGCCTGCATAGCGTGAAGCAAATGCTATATAGCTCTGCTCGGATGCATCTATCGCAGACACCGTGGAGAACTCACCTATAAGCCTCTGCTGTGCTGCAAAGCTTACTCTTGCGGAGGGTATCTTCTCGGGAGCGAGAGGTGTGAAATCATCACCGATAAAACGGATAAGATTCTTGAACAGAAGCGTTACATACTCCGTAAGATAATCGCTCTGTGCTTCACCGTCAAATCTGTAGAATGAAGCGATAAGCTCATCTACCTTCTTTCCGCTCTTGTCGGAAAAATCGATATCGGTAAGGCTGTTTGCGGCCTTATAGCCGTTGAGCGCGTCAGCAAAAGCTGCATTGGTCATAACGCCTGCATCCACGAGGCACTGACCGAGCTGAAGATGTGCCAGGCCCTGCTTTGAGAGCAGCTCATCCACCTGTGCCTCGGTAAGATATCCCTTTTCTACGGCTATATCGCCTATACGCTTATCTACTCTCTGCTGCTCAGCATGCACTTCATCGACCTGTGCAGGCGTCATATATCCTGCATTTATAGCCAGTACGCCAAGCTTTGCCCTGGTCTGCTTGCGGTCTGCGAGAGCCCTTGAAAGCTGTGCAGAGGTAACGAGCCCCTTATTGAGCAGGTAATTGCCAAAAAACTGAGTAAACATCAAGTTCATTCCTTCCGTTAGTCGTTGTCTGATGAACAGAGCTTACCGACTTTTTTGATCAGCATCTCAAGCTGTGAATCGGATATAGGCTTCTGAAGAAAGTCGAATGCACCCACATCAATAGCCTCTTTGAGGTTTTCCTGAGTACCGACGGAGGATGCCATAACGACCCTGGCCTTGCTGTTTTCGGCAAGTATGCCCTTGAGAGCCTCAACTCCCGAAAGTCTGGGCATTACTATATCCATGAGCACAAGATCCGGCTCGTGCTCCTTATACATTTCAACAGCCTGTTCGCCGTCAGCGGCTTCAAGTATTTCACTTACTCCGCATTTCTGGAGCACTCTGGACATTTTCAGCCTTGCGAACGCTGAATCATCGCATATAAGTACCTTGAGAGATTCAACAGACATAACAATTCTCCTTTGCATCGGACTGATTTCATACAGCCCGGTAATCTGTAGCTGAATACATTTACCTGACTATAATTATATTATATGCAGTTAAAATATATGTATATATTTTATTTCTGTTTTATGAATATTCTTAATTTCGACAAAATATCACAAAGTCAATATCGAATATTGTGTAAATTGACATCTATCAGAACAAACCGCTGATATTCCCGTCGCTGTCGCAGTCTATGCGGTTTGCGGCAGGTTCCTTCGGAAGGCCGGGCATGATCATAATATCGCCTGTATACGCCACCACGAAGCCTGCGCCTGCAGACAGACGCACATCACGCACGGTGATCACGAAATTCTCGGGCTTTCCGAGCTTGTTCGGATCATCAGAAAGGCTGTACTGCGTCTTTGCCATACATACGGGAGTATCGGCAAAACCCAGTCTCTCTATCTCTGCGATGGCCTTCTCAGCCTGTGAGGTGAAGGACACGCCATCAGCACGGTAGATATTCTTTGCTATTATCTCTATTTTCTCCTTTATCGGGAGCTTTTCATCATACAGCGTATGGAAATCAGAGGGCTTGCTGTCGATAAGGTCTATCACCTTGCGTGCAAGATCCTTTCCGCCTTCTCCGCCCTTGGCAAATACCTCGGTAAGGGATACGGGCACATCCTGCTTTTCGCAGAACTCTTCTATTATCCTTATCTCAGCCTCGGTATCCGTATCGAAGCGGTTTATTGCCACTACCACGGGCAGGCCGAAGGAACGCATATTCTCTATATGTGTACGCAGATTAACAAGTCCTGCAGAGAGCGCAGCAGTATTTTCTGCCTTGAGCTCGGTCTTCGGCACGCCGCCGTTGTATTTGAGCGCTCTTATCGTAGCTACGATAACGGCGCAGTCGGGAGAAAGTCCACCCAGTCGGCACTTGATATCGCAGAACTTCTCCGCGCCCAGGTCAGCGCCGAAGCCTGCCTCCGTCACGCAGTAGTCGCCGAGCTTAAGTGCCAGTTTTGTAGCTCTCAGGGAGTTGCAGCCGTGTGCGATATTTGCGAAAGGTCCGCCGTGCATAAGCACAGGATCATTCTCAAGCGTCTGCACGAGGTTGGGCTTTATGGCATCGCGGAGTAGTGCGGTCATTGCGCCCTGAGCCTTAAGATCCCTTGCATATACGGGTTCGCCGTCGGTATTATACGCAACAAGTATGCTGCCGAGCCTTTTTTTCAGGTCGTCAAGATCGGATGAGAGGCAGAGTATAGCCATGATCTCGCTTGCCACCGTTATGCGGAAGCTGTCCTCACGGGGCACTCCGTTTACCTTTCCGCCGAGGCCTATAACCACATTCCTGAGCGCTCTGTCATTCATATCAAGGCATCTGTCTATCATTATCCTGCGCTGGTCTATACGCAGGACATTCCCCTGCTGCATATGATTGTCTATAAGCGCGCAGAGCAGATTATTCGACGCTGTTATGGCATGCATATCTCCTGTGAAATGCAGGTTGATATCCTCCATCGGCACTACTTGAGAGTATCCTCCGCCTGCAGCGCCGCCCTTTATGCCGAACACCGGGCCGAGGGAAGGCTCACGCAGGGCAAGCACGCACTTTTTGCCGAGTCTGCCCATTGCCTGTGAAAGTCCTACCGATACTGTGGTTTTGCCCTCTCCTGCGGGAGTGGGGTTTATTGCGGTCACGAGTATCAGCTTACCGTCTGGATTGTTCTCAACACGCTTTATGAGCGATTCCGACAGCTTTGCCTTATAGTGGCCGTAGGGCTCTGTTTCGTCCTTTTGTATGCCCAGAGACTCTGCGATGTCATATATCGGTTTCATCACAGCACTCTGCGCTATTTCTATATCAGTGAGCATTATATCACCCCGTATCATATTTACAATTTATAATAACATATTTTCACATTTATGTCAAGGCGGGCAAAGCCCGCGGTTAGGTCGTTGATTTATTAATCTAAAACGGCTGTATTTGCGGCTCGGTAACGTTTATTTGACAACGTTTTATGCTGGTTTTCGGCAGCGCCGACCGCCTCCTCGTTTATTTGTTCAATGGGAACGGCTGTGTTTGCAGCTCGGTACCGTTTATTTGTATATGTTTTTTCACTGACCGACAGCAAAGCCCGCTGTCAGGTTGCTGATTTATTCATCGGGAACGGCTGTGTTTGCAGCTCGCTCATATCTTTTTTATATTCCCGTCGTGCTTTGATGCCAGGCCGTGGATCGCCTCTATGATCTTCGGGCCGTTCTCCTCCTTGAAGTCCTTGAAAAGTCTTACAGCCGAGGATATCATGAATATGCCCATCGCTATAGCTCCTGCGGATTCAAAGGTATCAAGCAGCAGCGACATGAAGGATTCACTGTCGCCGAGCACGAGTGCAAGCATGGTATGATATATTGTAGAGCCCGGAACGAGCGGTATTATCCCCACCACAAGGTACATATTCACAGGCGATCTGAAAGCCCTTGCCAGTATCTCCGAATACAGAGCGACCGCAGCCGCAGCAAAGAATATGCTCTTTACTGTGCTCACTTCAAGGCCCGTCATTACCGAAAAGACCAGTTCGCTCAGCACAGCACCTATCGCAGCAGCGACAAGATGCCTGCGGACTATATTAAACTGCATACCGAAGGCGATGCATGCTATGAATATAATAATACAGGGTATGACTATATCATTGAGTATATCCATGCTTTCCTCCCGTCATACTGTTCTGCCGTGATCATACAGTATCATATCCTTATTGAGGCTGCCACAGCCGATCCTGCTCCCACAGCCAGTCCTGCCGCTGTGAGCAGGGCTTCCGTCAGGGTATATATCCCCGAATAGAAATCACCGGAAATGAAATCTCTCATACAGTTGGTTATCTGTATCCCCGGGACCAGCGTCATGGACGCGCCTATTATTATCTTGTCAAACCTCGGCACAAAGCCGACAGACGTAACTCCCACCGCGATAAAGGATATCACTGCTGAGCATACCACAGCATTCAGAAAGGCGCTTGCCCTGACAGTCTTCAGCCTGTCGCTGACGAATTTGATTATCACCGCAAGGAGCGCACCGAAAACTGCCTCTGCTATGGTGCCGCCGTAGAAGAACGTGAAAGCGCCTCCCACCGTAAAGAACGCGGCATAAAGCACAGGCTTCGGGTATACGGGGCGTTTGTTTATCTCGTTTAGTTTCTTCAGTATCGCGATATGCTCGGGTTTTCTGTAGCATATCCAGCGTGAAAGATCGTTTAGTCTGCCCAGTCTGTCAAGATTTGTCTGTCTGCCGCCTATCATAACGGTATCCGTCACGGGAACATCGCCCTTTATGGTGATTATGAAATTGGCGGGCGTTGCATATATCTGTGCAGTCCTTTTGGAATAAGCCGCACATATCCTGCCTATGGTATCCTCTACCCTGACTATCTCTGCACCGTACAGGGTCATATATTTCGCCATAGCCGTACAAACCTGCGCAAGCTGTACATCTGTCATCAGTGCATCCCCTTTTCAGATATGAATACCGCCGTTTACCCCGAGTATCTGCCCTGTGATGAAGTCAGATCTCTCATCGGCAAAGAAAAGCGCCGCTCTCGCCACATCATATGGCCTGCCTATACGCCCGACGGGAGTTTCATCGCAGAGCTCCCTCATGGTCTGTTCATCGTGGCAAGCGTTCATATCGGTATCTATAACACCGGGCGTAATGCAGTTGACGGTTATCCCCGACGGACCAAGTTCCTTTGCAAGAGCCTTTGTAAGGCCTATTACAGCTGCCTTTGCCGCCGAATAGTGGACCTCGCAGGAGCCGCCCGTTTCTCCCCACATAGAGGAGATATTTATTATCCTGCCGTATTTATTGTGTATCATATGCGGCAGGAATGCGTGTATCAGTGCGTAGTCGCCCTTGACGCTCACATCCATCATCCTGTCCCACATGCTCTCGGTGATATCCCCGAACAGCGCCTGTTCGGAGATTCCTGCGTTGTTTATCAGCACATCGGTCCTGCCGTTTTCAAGTATCTTCGCGGCAGTCTCATGGACCATCTCATAGTCGGACACGTCGCAGCGGTACATATAAAAGCCCTGCGAACGCATATCCTCCGCTATGTCCTCACTGTTCAGATACAGTCCCGCTACGGTATACCCTTCGCTTCTGAAAAGCTCCGCACAGGCTCTGCCTATGCCTCTTGTAGCCCCTGTTATGACCGCAGTGCTCATATCTTCTTTTCCTTCCCCGTGCGCTCGCGCTTTGAGGGCACGAGCAGTGCGAGTGCGATAATAGCCAGCAGTCCTGCAACAGACAGTATTATACCGTGCTTTAATCCCTTCGGGAAGAATTTCATCTCAATATCATGCTGTCCTGCAGTGAGGGGCACACCTATGAGTGCATCGCACACCTCGACAGGCTCTGTTTCAACGCCGTCCACGAGTATCGTCCAGCCGGGCTCCCAGCTTATCGTGGTGAACATTATTCCGTCCTTTTCGGCGTTTATGGTACCCTTGATATGATCCTCGCTGAAGGAGGTCAC
>CACZPE010000206.1 GCA_902782875.1 uncultured Ruminococcus sp.
ATGCGTTCTGACTATACACTTTTCACCGAGTATATACGATCTGTGGTGTGTATCATTTCCGTTGAGGTATTCTCCGACGGTTCATACGGGAATATACGTATCCATACAGCAAATCCCGCATTTATACAAATTACCGGAAAATGCGGCAAGGACTTCATTCCGGAGCAGCCCTATGAAAAATACATGCCCCGCGATCTCAACTTTGAAAATCTCTGTTACCGCAGTGCCGTCGGCGGAGAGACGCTGCATACATATATGCATCCCGACAGTATTTCTGAATGGATATATCTTACAGTGATCCCGCTCAATTCAGACAGGGAGAATATATACTACTGTGCATACCTTCAGGAATTCACGGACACTGCCGATTATTCGCGCATGACAAATATCTCTCCCGATTCTGCTTCACAGGTGCTGAGTATCTGTATGAAGCTGAGAGATACGACCGATTTTATGGCGACTATCAGCGAGATAATAGCAGATGTCCGGAATATGTGCGATGCTGAGCACTGCTGTATACTTCTCTCGGATTCCGCACAGCGAAAATGCTCGGTATTATGTGAGGCGCTAAGTGACAATACCAATCTTACCTCCATGAAAAACTATGTTGATGATGATTTCATAGATATAGTCAACACCTGGCACGATACCATCGCAGGAAACAACTGCGCAATAATCAAGGATGAGCACGACTGGGAATACCTGAAAGTGCAGAACCCGGTGTGGTACAACTCCATAAAGCCCGCAGGCGCAAGGAATATAGTACTTTTTCCGCTGAAATACCGTGATGAGACCATCGGTCATATATGGGCGATAAACTTTGATGTGGCCATTACTCTGAAAATAAGGGAGATGCTCGAGCTCACGACATTCTTCCTTGCCTCTGAAATAGCCAACCATCAGCTTTTTGACAGACTTGAGCTTCTCAGCTCAAAGGATGTTCTGACAGGTGTATTCAACCGCAACGCAATGAACAACAGGATCGACCGCTTTTTGTCTGAGGAAGGGCGCGATGCCGACAGGTCTGTAGGGCTGATATTTGCCGATCTCAACGGACTTAAGACTGTAAATGACCTTAAAGGCCATTACACAGGCGATCTTCTGCTTAAAGACGCGGCACTGACATTACAGAAGCATTTTCCCGACAATGAGATATACCGTGCAGGCGGAGATGAATTCCTGGTGCTTGCGATGGATGCAGACAAAGACGCATTTGAGCGAAGTGTACAGGACTTCCGCGAGGCTGTATCAGACCCGGATAAGGTATGCTTTGCCGTAGGCTGGAGTTATGACAAGGCTGAAAATATAAGAAAGGCACTGCGTCAGGCAGATGAGAATATGTATGCCGACAAGCAGCTTTTCTATGAAAGACATCCCGAAAGAAAACAGACTATGAGATGATCTTAACTACTTAAGAAAGCGAGGTGAATCGGGATGAATGATGATCGTGATCTGAAGTTCTACAGACTGTACGAAAAACTGGCATCTGCAACACAGATCGTGAACAGACCGCCCGATATCCCTTATATAGAATCTGTATTAGGTGAGATATCCGCTATGTTCCGCCTGTCAAAAGGCGTAACACATTTCTACCGCACTCCCGGCGAGGAAATACGTCAGCAGGGCGAGGTAATGTGCAGCTATGATACCGGCAGAGAAGGCAGACCTGTACATACCGTTCGCTTTGTGACAAGGCTGATGTCGATAACGACTATGACAGTATATATGACAGAGGATGCGGAGCCGCTCACAGAGGATGAGCTTTTCAAGGTAGACCTTGCCATGCGCACTACTCTTGCATTCATAAGCCGCAACAGACTCCAGGTCATAGCAGAAGAGCTTGCTTTCTATGATGATATGGGCTTTCGCAATATCCGCAGTTTCTTCAACTTCATCATGTGGAAGGGGCAGCCCGGCGGTATGGACGGTATGGTCGCCATAAACTACAATCTGCGCCACTTCTCTCTCATAAACGAAGAATACGGCCGCAGCACAGGCGATATAGTACTTCATGCACACTATGACCATATAAAGGATATGATCGGCGAGAGAGGCGTATTATCAAGACTCGGCGGCGATTCGTTCGTAGGCATCTGTGAAAAGGCACTTATCCCCGAACTGACCGAATATCTCACGGAAGCGACAATACCAATAGATGAAAACGGCC
>CACZPE010000207.1 GCA_902782875.1 uncultured Ruminococcus sp.
AAGCTGGGTATCCTGCGCATACGAAAGTTACCGAGCTGCAAGCTGAGCCGTCCCCCGAAAAATAAGCAACGGCCTAACAGTGGGCACAGCCTGCCTTGACAAAAAGTGAATGCTGATGTATACTGTGTACATCAGCATTTTTTCGGGAGGTATTGTAATGAAATTTGAAGAACTGCTCTCACTTGTGAGAGAAAAGGGTAAAGGCGTCGATGTGAGCGGTACGGGCTTTCTTGCGGTGCAGGTGAATATCACGGGCGACAACGGCGGCGTGTTCTATGTCGAGGTTAAGGACGGCAAGGTAAATATCGAGCCGTATGAGTACAACGACAGACAGTGCGCTGTGACGATAAGTTCAGATGACCTGGTGAAGCTCATGGCCGGCAAGCTTGATGCTGTAGCAGCATTTACTCTCGGCAAGCTGAAGGTTGACGGAGATATAGGCAAGGCACTGGAATTCTCAAAGCTTATAAAATAAAAATATCGGAGCTGATGTGTGATGCATCAGCTCCGTTTTTTTATCTCTCCGCAAGTGCGGTGTATTCCTTGTGAGGGCTTACGTTCTTGTAAGCGGGACGGATTATCTTGCCTGCGTTTGAAAGCTCCTCTATGCGGTGCGCGGACCAGCCTGCGATCCTACCGATCGCAAAGAGGGGAGTGTAAAGCTCTGTCGGCAGATCGAGCATGCTGTAAACAAAACCGCTGTAGAAGTCTACATTCGCGGAAACGCCCTTGTAGATGTGGCGTTCGCTGCCGATAACCTTCGGGGCGAGCTTTGCAACGGTGTGATAGAGATCGAGCTCCTTGAGTACGCCCTTTTCCTCTGCAAGCCTGTCAACATAGGAGTGAAGTATATTCGCTCTCGGGTCGGAGATGGAGTATACCGCATGACCCATGCCATAGATAAGTCCGGAGCGGTCGAAAGTTTCCTTGCGCAGAAGCTTGAGAAGATATGCAGATACCTCATCCTCATCCGCCCAGTCGGATACATTCTGCTTGATATCCTCGAACATTTCGGATACCTTCACATTCGCACCGCCGTGCTTGGGTCCCTTGAGAGAACCGAGCGCCGCAGCTATGGCAGAGTATGTGTCAGTGCCGGAGGATGTCACAACGTGTGTGGTAAATGTGGAATTGTTTCCGCCGCCGTGCTCTGCATGAAGAACAAGAGCCATATCGAGTACCTTTGCCTCAAGCGCAGTGAACTTGGAATCGGGGCGGAGTATGTGCAGGATATTCTCCGCGGTGGAGTATTCGGCGTGGGGCTTGTGTATGATCAGACTGTCATCGTCCTTGTAGTATTTCTTTGCCTGATAGCCGTATACCGCAAGCAGCGGCATAAGAGCTATGAGCTCAAGCGACTGTCTGAGGACGTTGGGTATGGATGTGTCATTGGGGTAATCGTCATACGAGAACAGCGTGAGTACGCCTCTGGCGATATTGTTCATGATATCCGAGCTTGGGGACTTCATCATGATATCTCTTACGAATGCAGACGGCAGACGCCTGTAATCAGAGAGCAGAGAGGTGAATTCATCGAGAGACTTCCTGTCGGGCAGCTCGCCGAAAAGCAGAAGATATGCCGTTTCTTCAAAACCGAAACGGTTGTCGTTCTCAAATCCCCTGACAAGATCGTTTATATTGTAACCCCTGTAGAACAGCTTGCCGTCACAGGGTATCATTTCATTATCCTCAACTATATAGGAAACGATCTCGGAGATCTCCGTAAGTCCTGCAAGGACACCCTTGCCGTTGATATCCCTGAGACCGCGCTTGACCTCGTATTTTGTGTAGAGGGAGGGATCTATCGCTCCGTTCTCCGTGCATTTACGCGCAAGTGCTTCTATCTGCGGGGTGACTTTTGAAAAGCTGTAGTGTGATGCCATTGCAAAACTCCTTTCTTTCTGACGGTCGCTTCCTGTAAACCATGTATACTCCTTAAAAACAGGTATGCCTTTATCGAGTATAAAAAAAACAGACCTTCGTTTAGGGTATACGCCCTGTGGTCGTTATGTATAGTACTATATCACATTTTTAGCTATTTTACAAGACTATTGCATAAAGTTTCATAATTATTTCACAACCATAGTGTATGCAATCCGATAAAGTAAACAGGAGATATAAGGAGATGATGAATATGTCTACAGGAGAACCTAATGAAATACTTTAGGATTTCATTTCAAATGAAAGGTACCGTGCCGCAAATAAAATCGTATCCATAAAGCTTATCTGCGAGGAGGGTGCAGGCTCAGCCTGCCGAGGTGGCTGTCGGCACAGCCTTAAATTCAAAATAACATACACAAACAAGAGGTACCGTGCCGCAAATGCAGCCGACCACGAAGAATAAAGCTGCGAAGTGGGTGCAGGCTCAGCCTGCCATTTTTTAAAAAACAATTGACATTTTGAACAAAAAGTATTATACTGTATAGTATGAATAGCTATATCAAAACAGAGAAATAGACTGATATATCCTGAAAAGTATGAGGAATCAATATGTCTGAGAAGAAAAAAGCTGTCGGCGCGGGAGTCGTGATAGCCGACACCATTACAAATAAATATTTCGTGCTGTCGCTGCTGACGCTGCTTGCAGTGCTTATATGCTCGTTCATAGCTGAAGAGGATATGCTGTATGAAGTGTTCAACGACCTGTGGGAGCTGCTTTTTTCATCGGTGTGTCTGACAGCGTCTCTTTTTGCGGTAAATATCGCCCTTGTAAAAAGCGGAGTATCACGCAGAACAATAAGCGATTCGCTGAGATCACTCGATCCCAAGATAACCGGTGCGGTCACGGATTATTCCGGTATCGGCAGCCTGATGTCCGCGCTTGCCGCAGTGGTGTATGCACTTGCAAAGATGTATATGTCCGGCAGCAGCAGCCTGTACAGCGGTGACTTTGTGATATCAGTGATACTGATAGTCGCAAGAGCGGTCATGCTCGGATGCTCGCTGGGGCTTCTTACCTCAAGGGATGAGCTGTATCAGATGATATTCCTCACTGTTTCGAGAATGTCGGGTTCTTCGGGCGAAGAGCTTGTGAAGAACGTGTCAAAAATGTCCCACTCGCAGAAGATAATCGGCGCAGTCAGGAGAAATCTTTTTATAGATATATCCGTACAGACAGGCGTTTCGGTGGTGTGTATCATATCCGCACTTACCGCATCCGTGCTGCCTTTCCCGATATCCGCGGCAGGACTGCTTTTCCCGATAATCACGATAGTGTCCGCAGGTGTTCCCTCGGGCGATTCGATGGAACTGGGCGAGGAGAAGGAAAAGCTCGGTTCGGGGGGATACTCCTTTTGTATAATGAATACCGTGATGTATGTCGTGATCGTCTGTCTGATGATGTTTTCGTTTCCTTTCAGGAGCGTGTTCACAAACTATGTGGCAAAGACGGAATTTACGTACTATGAAGATGTGACACCGGGAGTGAAGATATTTTCCGTACCGGAGATAACAGCTGAGACGATGCCGCTGTTTATCGGCATATTCACTGTAACGGTGCTGTTTATTATAGTGGAATCGCTCGCATCGTCAACGTATGATACGAAGACATTCCTGTTAAAGGCCTCTGTGCGCGGGCTCGCATCACAGGGTGCCGTGCTGATGATTATGCTCGGCTACTGCATAGTATACTCGATTATAGTACCGCCGAGTGCGATGAATGCCGTTATGTGGCTGGTAAGCGTCAGCATATCATGCTTAATGCTGGGTATAAATCTTATACATATACTTGTAGTGTCCTCAAAAAACAGGGCACATAAAACATAACCAGAAACGGAGAGTGATCTGATGGATTCTTTACTCACACTGCTCAGAAGCAACGCCAGACTGTCAGCTGAAGAGCTCGCTACCATGACAGGGCTTACAGCCGCCGAAGTCGCCGCGAAGATAGCAGATTATGAACATCAGGGAGTAATAAGAGGATACAGGGCGATAATCAACGAGGAACTCGCTGACAAAAACGCCGTTACAGCATTTATAGAGGTCAAGGTCGCCCCGAAGGCGGAGCAGGGCTTTGACGATCTTGCAAAAACGATAATGTCTTTTGATGAAGTTGATTCCGTAACTCTTATGTCGGGATCTTTCGATCTTGCAGTGACGCTCAGCGGCACTGATTATAAGGAGATCGCCCTTTTTGTGGCACGCAGACTGTCCACGCTTGAGGGTGTCATCTCCACGTCTACGCATTTTGTTCTCAAACGCTATAAAGAGAACGGAGTGCTCATGGACAACGATAATGTTGATGAAAGGAGCTTAATGTCTCCGTGATAGACTATGATAAGCTTATCGCCGATAAATGCAGGGATATGAAGCCGTCGGGGATAAGAAGATTTTTCGACCTTGCAAACCAGAGAGAGGGAGTTATCTCTCTCGGCGTCGGTGAGCCTGATTTCCAGACACCCTGGAATGTAAGACAGGCTGCCATTACATCTCTTGAAAGAGGAAAAACAAAGTATACCGCAAATTCGGGACTTTCTGAGCTAAAGCATGCCATTGCCGACAAGATAAAGGCGCAGCTCGGGGTGAGCTATGACGGCGATAACGAAGTGATAGTCACCGTCGGCGGCTCGGAGGGTATAGATATCGCGATACGTTCCCTCGTGAACCCGGGTGATGAGGTGCTCGTGGTCGAGCCCTGCTTTGTGTGCTATGCCCCGATAGTATCGCTGTGCGGAGGAGTGCCTGTATCCATAGCTACAAGAGCGGAGGATGATTTCAGGCTGACCGCAAAGATGCTGAAGGATAAGATCACAGACAGGACAAAGCTGTTGATACTGCCCTTCCCCAATAATCCCACAGGCGCTGTTATGGACAGGAAAGACCTTGAACAGATAGCAGAGGTGCTCGACGGTACGGATATACTGGTGCTTACCGATGAGATATACTCTGTCCTCACCTACGGCGGGGAGCACTGCTCCATTGTGCAGATAGGGGATATGCAGGAAAGAACGATATACGTAAACGGATTTTCCAAGGCTTACTCGATGACGGGATGGAGACTCGGCTATATCGCCGCTCCTGCACCTCTTGCAAAGCAGATGCTGAAGATACATCAGTACGCTATAATGTGCTCTCCGACTATGTCGCAGTACGCAGCTATAGAAGCTCTTTCGGCGTGCGACAAGGACGTTGAGAAGATGCGGAGCGAGTACGACCAGCGCCGCAGATGGCTTGTAAAGGCTCTGAATGATATCGGCCTCGACTGCTTCGAGCCGAGAGGAGCATTCTATGTGTTCCCGAGCATAAAGAGCACGGGTATGTCGAGTGAGGAATTCTGCGAAAGACTTCTCAACGAACGTGATGTAGCCGTCGTTCCCGGAAATGCATTCGGAGACAGCGGTGAGGGCTTTATAAGAATATCCTACGCATATTCTCTCAAGCATATCATGACTGCTGTGGAGAGGATAGAGAGCTTCATAAAGTAGAGCTTTAAGGACGGTGGATGCTTATGCTCGGCAGATTTATCGCAAAGATAAACAAAGGCAGAAACAGAGGTGCCGTCATGCCCGAGGGCTTTATCAACGGGCAGGGCGTATGTCCTCAGCATTCATTCAGATTCGGACTGGGTACCGTAGCTGCCAACGGCTGCGGTGCCATAGCTGTATATAACGCACTGAAGCTGTGCGGATACAGGGCGGATTTCCCTGTGATAGCCTCGGGGCTCGAAAGATGCGCACTGAGGCTGTTCGGATGGCTCGGAGTAGCTCCCGACGGCATAGGCAGATATCTTGACAGGGCAGGCATCACTGCACATAAGATAAGGCACTATGATGAATTTGTAAATACACTTGAAGGCGGCGGAGTATTCATACTCTGTTACTGGACAAGGAAGCCGTGGCGCTCTACGAGCCATTTTGTGGCGATAGAGCACAGGGACGGCGACAATATAGTATATAATCTTTACAACAACCTGGATACGGAAAGACCTGTGGGCGATATCGCAAATATATGCAGCGCCGCTCAGTTCATCCGTGCTTATGTAATGGAGAAAAAATGACCGTAAAAGCATATGCTAAGATAAATCTGTTCCTTGATATAACAGGCAGGCGTGATGACGGATATCATGAGATAAGCACAGTCATGCACAGCGTATCCCTGTGTGATGATATCACGGTCAGCAAGTGCAGCAGTACAGTGATAGAGTGCGATGAGCCCTCTGTACCCTGTGATGAGAGAAACACCGCATACAGGTGTGCGGAAAGGTTCTTTGAAAAAACGGGTATAAACGGCGGAGCACATATCGTGATAGAAAAGCATATACCCTCTCAGGCGGGCCTGGGCGGAGGAAGCGCTGACGGCGCGGCGGTGCTAAGAGCGCTGAATATACTGTACGGTACGGGGCTTTCCGATGAAAGTCTTGCTGATATCGGAGCGCTTTGCGGAGCGGATATCCCTTTCTGTGTTGTGGGCGGCTGTGCCTACTGCGGCGGTATAGGCGAGATAATGACTCCGCTTGCAGTGAAAAAAGGCATACTGGTCATCGCAAAGGGCAAGGACGGCATTTCCACCGGCAATGCGTATAGTATGATAGATGCGCTCGGAGAGCGTGAGCATAAGGACAAACAGCGCATCATAGCGGATTTTTCGGGTGAAGATATACCACGGGGATATATATACAATATCTTTGAGGAAGTCACCGATAATGAAGATGTAAGGAAAATAAAGAGCATGATCGCAGAAAAGAGCATATATCCGCCTCTTATGACAGGCAGCGGTTCAGCGGTATTCGGTATATTCGGAAACAGTGAAGATGCCGCGGAAATATCGCAGAAGCTGTCAGCGGACGGATATTTCTCGGGCGTGTATGAACTTTGCGGACAGGGGATAATATGAGATTCAGACCATGTATAGACATACACAACGGTAAAGTAAAGCAGATAGTGGGCGGCAGTCTTGCCGACAGGAACAGTGCCGCGGAGGAAAACTTCTCCTCAGACAAGGGCGGAGGATATTATGCAGAGCTCTATAAGTCAAGAGGGCTTAAGGGCGGGCATATAATAATACTCAACCCCGCGTCGAGCGAGTATTACGAAGCTGACCGAAAACAGGCATTTGAAGCGCTTTCGGTATATCCGGACGCTCTGCAGGTCGGGGGCGGAGTCAACGACCGCAATGCGGAGGAATATATCCGCGCGGGCGCATCCCATGTGATAGTCACATCGTATGTGTTCAGGGACGGCAGAGTTGATTCCGATGCGCTGGAAAGACTGAAAAGCGCCGTCGGCAAAGAGCATATAGTACTTGACCTTTCCTGCAGAAGAAAAGACGGCAGATTCTATATAGTCACCGACAGATGGCAGAAATTCACGGATACCGTGCTTGATGCCGCAGCGCTTGATCTTTTCGCACTCAGCTGTGATGAGATACTGATACATGCAGTTGATGTGGAGGGCAAAAAGAGCGGCATAGAGCCTGAGATAGCAGAGCTTATGGCTTCTTCTCCCGTGCCTGTGACCTATGCGGGAGGGATATCCTCATTTGAGGATATAGAACTGATAGAGAGACTTGGCGGCGGCAGAGTGGACTTTACTGTGGGAAGCGCCCTCGACCTTTTCGGCGGTACGCTTTCATTTGACAAGATTTGTGAGAAATACGGAGGATAATATGTCAACTATACTTAAAGCAGAACATCTTGTGAAGAAATACGGCAAGGGCGAAAACGAAGTGGTTGCCCTCAATGACGTGAGCCTTGAGGTCGAGAAGGGTGAGTTTGTCGCCATAGTCGGCAGGAGCGGAAGCGGCAAATCTACACTGCTGCATATACTCGGCGCTATGGACAGACCCGACAGCGGAAGCCTTACCGTAGACGGAAGTGACGTATTTGCGATGAACGATGAGCAGCTTGCACAGTACAGACGCTCAAAGGTCGGCTTTGTGTTCCAGTTCTTCAATCTTCTGCCTGTAATGACTGCAAAGGAGAATATACTCGTACCTCTTGCACTTGATTCAAAGGAAGCGGACAATGAGTATCTTGAACAGCTGTCCAAGGCAATGGGCATAGAGGACAGGCTTGACCACTATCCTCACCAGCTTTCGGGCGGCCAGCAGCAGAGGACTGCCATAGCAAGAGCGATGATAGCAAAGCCGTCCGTTATACTTGCCGATGAGCCCACGGGAAATCTCGATTCCTCTTCGGGCAGGGAGATACTTTCTCTGCTGCGTTCATCAATAAAGCAGTTTGATCAGACACTTATACTTATAACACATGATCAGTCTGTTGCGGAAACAGCTGACAGGATAATCACGATATCGGACGGTATTATAGTCTGATACCACAATATATGTATATTATGCACAAATAATCAGTTAAAATTTCATAGAGCAAATTCTTCATATATTTTTGACAAATTACAATAAATATGTTATAATATATATGTGTACGCAAAAAGCGTTGTCAAATTATTGCAATTAAATATGACAGAACGGTTTTACAGCCGTCGTAACGATATCTGTATTTTCTATGGAACGGAGCATGAGATATGAGTACTCGTAGTTTAACTGATGTGTATCAGGAAAAAAGAATTGCGGCATATGAGGGCTGGTTCAAGGAATCCTCATTTTCTAAGCCGCAGAATGTTTACCTGACCATTACAGTAGGCCATCTTTTCGGCGAGGCATATATCATGGAGCAGGAGGGCACCAAGGAGGGCGATCCTGTCTATCAGAGATTCGTATGCTCTCTTGAAGAGATAACCAAGGTCTATGTGAATGATAATGTGAAATCAAGTCCTCTTTTCATACAGTGTGACACTGATATCAAGGGCGTAGTTCACAGAAAGAGGATAATCATCCCATGTCTTGAGAACGTTCATGACATCGTGACCCAGATCGAGAGCGTGCATGCGGCTCATATGGCAAAGATAGAGGCTACTGCCGTAAGAGAGCGCACCCGCAGGGCTGAGGAAGCGAAGAAAGAGCGCCTGAAGGAGCAGCAGACCGCTGAATCGAGAGAGATCACCGCACCTC
>CACZPE010000208.1 GCA_902782875.1 uncultured Ruminococcus sp.
AAGGGTACACGGTACGGGCTGTGACTGTCAGATGCATATCTATGCAGACGACGAGGAGATCGGCGTATGCGATATCGGTCACGGCGACGGCATAGTTGAAGCCACTGTAAAGGCCGTAACCGGCAGACACGCAGTATACTTCAAGATAACCACGAATTATCCCGATCCCGAGTCAGATGATGAAAATGCATGGATGGGCAACTACTTCAAGGAGAGAGATCTCTTTGAGCTTGTCGAGTTTGTATTCATGAAGTAAAATTATCCCATGCCATCTTTATGATGACATGGGATTTGCTTTTACAGGTGAAATCCGATCATTTTAGAGCAAAACAGTATAGTTTTGTAAATATATGGTATAAAACCTCTTGACATTCTGTCTACATAATGGTAAAATAGAATTTGTGATGATATTTCTATGTGTTTTCGGGGAGATGATGTCTGATGAAAAAATATGCAGTATATGCCGGTGAGACGGGCTTTTACTGTTATGACTTCATAGACACTCCCGAAGCGCTGGCCGAAACACAGTTCAAGGACAGGGTAGACCCTGATATGCTGCCGATAGTACTTGACGGCAACAACGGATATTTCCGCTTCACTCCCAATGACTACGGCTTTGTGGAGGTAATAGAGTCTGACAAGAAGTATCCCATCCCTCTTGAACAGATGTATTTCAAGAATGATGACCGCTTCAAGCTCGGATGGATGTCTCCCGAGGGGGATACATACTCCTGTGATTTTACCAGCCATGAAAAGGCTGCCGCCGCCATAGCATACAAATTCTTCCCTGATGCCAGATTCCCCGAGAGGACACTGGGCAGAGCAGGCTGGATAAAGATAATCGACTCCTGGGACGGCACACAGCGAAAGCACGGCCAGTTCGTATACTCCTTCAGCGGCAAGATCACTTCGAGACAGTATGACAAGCTGTTCGATCTGGGATTATACAATAATGAAGAAGTAAAAAAGCTTATCGCAGACAGCGATCTATGATACCATCTGTCCCCTGCCGAACAGCGCAGGGGATAAAAATATCCCGTTCATGACCACACAGTCCGCAGATATCAGGAGCAGAATATGTATATTTCGTGATTTTCTGAGTGAAAACTGCTATAGAAGTATCCTTCCGCAGCTCCCGTCGTGTATCAGAAATGGCTATATATACATATTTTGCGCTATTGTGAATGACATTTCAAATTTATAAACAAATTATTTATATAACTTTTACCCTGTGCCGACATATTATTAACCATCTTTTAACGCCGCAGTGGTATCATTTCTATGTGAGTGCCGGGGTGGCATATCACATGGGTAATCATAATGTAAAAAGGTTTAGACGTCAGTATCCTTCTGTGATCGGCTACTGTTCAGACAAGCCTTTATATTGTTCACGGGCAGGGGCATATCCCTGACGGGCGGAACATATCAACTCACGGGAGGACAATCACAATGACCATCACAGACATTAAGATCCGCAAAACCATCTCAGAAGGCAGACTCAGAGCTATCGTATCCATCACGATAGATAACGAGCTTGCCGTTCATGACATAAAAGTAGTACAGGGAGACCAGCGTCTCTTTGTAGCGATGCCCAGCCGCAAGGACGAAACGGGCACATTCAGGGATGTTGTTCATCCCATCTCCCCTGCTGCAAGACAGCAGATAGAAAACCAGATACTTGAGGCCTATACCCGCCACATAGAGACTATGCAGGCTGAGGAACAGGCTACAGAAATGGGAATATACTGATAATACCGAATAATGCCGCATCCTGTTATCACGGGATGCGGCATTGCTTATTTTATGACAAACGACATTATCAGCGACAGCAGGGCTGCTATAACAGGATAGCCTATAAGAGTTATCACCCATTTCATCACAAGAGTCTTTCCGTAGATATACGGCATAAGATCCTCGGTGCCGGGGATTATCCAGGCCTTCGTCTTGCCCACCCAGTACCAGTCGATGAAAAGCCTGTCAAAAAGCCCCTGTATCAGAAGTATAGCGGTCATCTGCCAGAAGCCCTCTGCAAAGCCCCTTGCGCCGTTTATCCAGTATACCGTACTCAGCAGATAGACAAAAAACGGCAGTATACCGAAGAGCTTGAACATATTCGCGTTTTTCTTTATCCGCTCACGAGTGATAAGGCCCTTTTCAACCACTCTGTCCTGCACTTCTTTTTCGTACATACTCACAAGCCCTTCAGGGCCGTATGCGATGCCGACAACACATGATATCAGCAGAAAAAAGCAGGCACCGATCCCCTCTATGATAATCATAATATTCCTCCTTAAAGTATTCGTTTTGATTAAACTTCATCCGAAGCGTATCGGTATATCGCATCGAATATCTGATCCACATTCGTTTCAAGCGCATCCGCAAACATGGTCTCCCTGTTCTGGTACATGGCATATATCGCCTTTATGAAATTGACTATCACGCCCATATCAGCATCCTTTCTGATGCCGTCTATACGGGGAAGAATCTGACGCACCCTTTCCATATCTGCGTTGTTTTCAAAATACGCCCCGTTCTTGATATGCGTTTTCATCCACATCCAGTCATCGAGCCTCAGCTGAAGGAAAACATTGTTCTGCGGACGAAAGTTCTCCCTGTAGATCTCCAGGAACTTGCGAAAGCCGATCCTGCCGCCTTTCATATGCTTTTCCAGCTCTGAGAACGCCTTTGCCTCAGACTCGCTTATTATCTCAGCGGCAAAGCTCTCCTTTGAATCAAAGAAGTTGTAGAATGTACCCACCGCAACTCCCGCAGTCCTTGCAACAAGCGCTATCGTCATTTTTTTGAAGCCGACTGTACCCGCAAGCTCCGTGCCTGTATCGATAAGCCTTTTTCTTATCTGTATCCTCTGTTCATCCGTAAATCCCGAAGACATATCATCACCCTTTCATGAATATTTCAACTCATTTGTTCACCATGAATATTACCACATAAATATTCATATGTCAATAGGGGTACGGAAATTCTAATTTGATTTTAATGTTCATAGCGTCAGAACCTATCGGATACAGAAAAACCGCAGATATCAGTCTGCGGTGTGTGTTATATTGCGCGTTCTCCGTTTGCCCATCTTTTGCGGTTTTCGTTCAGGCTCAGATCGTTTGCGCCGCCATCATAATCCGGGTTGGCTTCCTGAAGGGAATCATCTTCCCATCCGCATATCTGGCAGATTTTATATGAACCTTTTCTTGGAAATTCTGTCTGCCCGCAAACAAGGCATTTATGCGGTGTATTCCATTCCTTTGTCATAGTACCACCTAATCCTTTTCTTCTTTGCGTTCATACTCATAATATTCCGCTTTGCTTCTCTCAAGATAATCAGCAGCTTCTTCATCCGTGAGTCTCATATACTGTGTTATCGTTATCCCGTCATTGATGATAAGTCTTCCGTTTATACAAGTATAACTGAATCCATTGGCCTTTTCCGTATCATCACTCAGATAAAAATTCTTTTTATCAAAAATATATTCTGTTTTCTCTCCGTTAAGGTCAAAGAATGCCGTACCGTCATCATTGGCAACAAGATATCCCTGTTTTTCTATATCGCGCAGTTCCAGCATATCTTCATAGGTACTGTTGATCTTGGCTATGCCGATACGCTTATAGTATCCGACTACTTCTTTTTCCTGGCCGATATACACTCCGCTCTCGTCCGTAATGGATTCGATCCAGTTTTCTGTAGTGCTTTCCGCTGTATTATCCTTTGCGTTATCTGTTGCACTGCATGAAGCCAATAAACCGGCGAAAGCAAATATCACTGCCGGCAATACCGCTTTTTTGCAGATCTTCCCGGTGCAGTTCCTGCGGGCTTTGGGAGCCTTTTCTCTTTTGTATTTGTATTTCATAGTACCCCTGTCTGTTCTCAGATCGTTTTATTATCATCAATTATATCACTCCGGTCAGTTTCTGTCAACCTCTCTTCCTGCTGTTCTTTTATGCATTGCTGTATTCCCTCTATGGAAAAGGCTGCCATTGCGATTATAGTGTCATCAAGTGATGACAGTATATCAGCGTTTGACAGCCCGTCT
>CACZPE010000209.1 GCA_902782875.1 uncultured Ruminococcus sp.
AGGGAATGGACGCAGTTGACGAGATAGCATCCATACCCACAGATTACAGCGACAGGCCGACACACGAGCAGAAGATAAAGAAGATCTACGTTGAATAATGAAAGAAATGAGCTGATGCTTTCGCATCAGCTCATTGTCATATTCAGAAGATATCGCTGTGTGTTCCTGTTCGTGTAAATCCTCAGCATATGACCAAAACACATCCCCGTCAGATATGTGCAAACATATCTGACGGGGATAATTGCTAATTGCTCATTACTAATTGCTAATTACTTATTGTATCAGTAGTAGATTATTACCGGTACTGTGGATGTGGGATTGTTGATGTCAACATACTGGATACGGCCGTTGCCGTAGGAGCCGCTCACCTTGTAGTCCTCATAGATGGTGTATACATGCTCGCCGTCGTATGTTACCTCATACTCTGCATAGTATGTACCTGCGTCAGCCTCATGAGTGGTGCACTTGACCTTGAAGCCCTTGCCTATTACCTTGAAGCGGTACTTGTCAAAATCCGCCAGCAGCTTCTGTTCTATCTCGGTAGTGGTCTTGCCTGTCTCGGTAAATGTAGCAGTATGGCCGATACCGCCGAATCCTGCAGAGGAGAATGTGGGCATCGTGGGAACACTGCCGCCCTTCTTCTTTTCAGTGGTCTTCTTTGCGGGAGCCTTAGCCTCGCCCTTTGTGGTAACGGATACCTTGTTGGATACTCCGCCGAGCTTGTAGGACTTGCCGCTCTTTGTGAGGGAAGCTACCTTGAAGAAATACTTCTTTCCTGACTTGAGACCTGTAACGGTAGCCTTTGTGCCTGTCACGGTCTTTATCTTGACGAATTTCTCGGTCTTGCTGTCGTACTGATAGATGCGGTATGCATCTGCATCATCGACCTCGTCCCATGATATGGTAACGCTGTCATTGTCAGCCGTTGTCTTTATATGCTTGGGAGCAGATACAGCGCTTGCAGCATATACAGCGGTATCCTCAGAAACAGCCGTGGGTATGGTCACAGCGCCGCCTGCGAGTATGAATGCGAGTATAGCCGCAGGTATCCTCATATTTCTTTTCATTTCTATCACCTGACTAAATTAGATTTGGAATATCCGTATTAATGATATCATAATTATGAATGGATTTCAAGTGTACACAGGTATTGCATATATATTTTTACGTTATGCACAAATGGATATGCCCTTGTTTATACAAAAATCCACCCGATTATTTTACCTTTTCGGCAACAGCGTGCTTTGCAGCTATCATACCGAAGGTATAGCACTTACCCAGCGAAAGTCCCGTCTGATGGAAGGGATAATCCGCGCCGCCGTAGAAGCCGCCGCCGAGATTGCCCACGCAGTACAGCCCGTCTATAACGCTGCCGTCGGCAGCAAGCGCCTGTGCGTATTCGTTCGTGCGCACACCCGATACCTCCGCAGATACGCGGATATGCTTCCTTGCGCCCCAGAAGGGAGGCTTGGCGATCCTGTGAAGATACTTTGCAGGCTTGCCCATATCGGTGTCGCAGCCCTTGTCGCAAAGCTCGTTGTATCTGTCTATCGACTTTTTCATATTCTCATAGGGTATGTCAAGCTCTTTTGCCAGCTCCTCGAGGGTGTCGCATCTGTGCAGGTCTATGAGGTTCTTGAACACGCCCTTAGGATCTTCCACTGCGCCGGGTATGAACTTCTCCATTACGAAAGGCGGCACCATGCCGTCAACGAAGCTGTTCTTATCCCAGTTGACATAGTCGCTGTCATAGATAGTGCAGTACCAGCCCTTTGAGCCCTCGGCGTGATCCGCATCGAGCATACTGCCCTTGTACGCAGGCTGATTTCTGAGGATATTGCCCATATACACAAAGCCTGTATATTCATTCGTGAATCTCTCGCCGTTCATGTTGAGATAGAGAAACGGCTCCTCAAACATGAGTGCAGAGTCAAAATCGTGCATCATCTTTGTATGCCCCTGGGGCTCCATCTCGGCGCCTGCGCTCATGGCCAGGATATGTCCGTCGCCTGTCTTGCCGAACTGCTTCTTGTCAAACTCCGCGATATCGGGACACCAGCGTGAGACCATGGCGGGATTGTTGGTATAATCGCCTGTTGCAAGTATCACAGCCTTTGCATCAAAGCGGATATACTCGCCGTCGGAATTCTTTGCGATGACGCCCTTTACCTTTCCGCCCTCTGTAACAAGCTGCACCGCAGGAGTGGAGCAGTATACATCAAGTCTGCCCGTCTCTTCCTTTACCCTGTCCACAGCAGTCCTCAGGGCATTGCCGACGTTGAGGGGCTTGGGGCCTATCCACGGAGCGAAGAAATAGCAGTGATCGTCGCCGTAGTCGTATGTATTCCCTCTGTCCTTCCAGAGTCCGGTGAAGTCTCCGCTCGTGCATCTGAAGGCGCATATCTTCCCGCCGTCATTGAGCAGCTTTGCGCTGTCGGTATTGCTGTCAACCTTGCTGCCGTCGCCGTATTCCGTTTCGGATGTAAGTCCCGAACGGTTGAGCACCCACATCATAGCCTCTTCGGAATTATCCGCATAGGCACGCAGCAGCTTGGTATCAGCGCGCCAGTCGCAGAGGCTGTTTGTGTGGTGTATCCACTTTGCGATGCCTGCCTCGGTGGAGCGCGACTTTATTATCGCAGAGCCGCAGTTGCCCTGGGATATGACTCCCGATCCCTTCTGCAGAAGCGCTGTCCTTGCGCCCAGCTCTGCGGCCCATCCTGCCGCAGGTACGCCCGATGCGCCCGCTCCCACGACCACGATATCATACTCCAGTGTCCTTGCAGGCTTTATTTCGCCTGTTTCGCAGCATGATGCATCGATCTCTGCCTGTGTTACGTTTATCATTTCAATTACCCCCTTGCCTTACGGCTGTATTTACATATCAACTTCCTCAAGATGCTCATATCCCACTTCGGCAAGCTGTGCGGATGCCTCGGGTGAGAGATATATCGCCATAGTAACGTCCATATCTGACAGATAGCCTGTTATGACAGCGCTGTCCTTTTTGATGAATACATATGCTATGTCGCCGTCCTCGTCAGTTTCCTCATAGTCCTTCTTATAGCCGTCTTTTCTGAGACCTGCGATGATATTTTTCATATCGTCGCCGTCTCTGTACAGGCATTCGGTCGTCAGCTCATCCTTGCTGTTGAAGCCGTATCCGCGTATCTCTCCGTCGATGTCGGTATAGAGCCTTTCGCCGTTCCAGTAATACACTATATCCTTCTCGTCGAACATATCCGTCAGCTCATCCGAGGTCATGCCCCAGAGAAAGGTATTTTCGCTGCTGTTTTTAAGCACGCCGTCAGAGCCGAAGGTATACACCTTTCCGCTGATCTTTATCTTCCCTGTACGCATTGCTCCGTCAGCGCCGAAATAGTATTTCTTTCCGTCTATCTTAGTCCAGCCTGTGCGCATTATGCCGTCGTTTCCGAAATAGTACCGCCTGCCGTTCACCGTCAGCCACGAGGTCGCCATTTTTCCCTTTTTGGATGCTATGAAATAATACGTATCCCCGTTTATCTTCTTTCGGCCCGTGAAGGCTTTTCCGTCCTTGTCAAAACAGTACCTTCCGCCGTCTATCTCCTGCCAGCCCGTGAGCTTATTTCCCGCCTCGTCCTTATAGCTGTAGGAGCCTCCGTTCTTCACCCACTCTGCGGACACTCCTGCGGACATCACCGAAAGCCCCGTTACCGCTATCATGGATGAAAGTGCGATCGCAGCTATTCTCTTGCCCATAAACACACCCCTATTCCAGTAAGTCCGATAACATATCCGTGAATCCTTCCGGGTCAAATCCTCCTTCAAGCACTTCCCTGCTTACCTCGGGAGAAACATACAAGGTATAGGTAATGTCAAGGACCTCGTCATAACCCAGAAAGATGATACTGTCGGACGCCTTGAAGATATCCGTATCTTCTACATGCATCTTGGTTTCATATCCCCGTTCACGAAATGTCTTTCTGACTGAAGCTGTTTTATTGCCGGCCTCACCGGTTACATACAGCTGCATCTTGTCGTCATCATCAAATACATACAGATAGACCGAAAGACTGTCTGCTCTCATATCGCCATATCCGTATACATTATCCTCGTCTATGATCTCATAGCCCGTTGTATCAACGGATTTCTTTATAGTCTCCACTGATGCACCGAAAGGTATATTCTGCACTTCCGTGCTTTTTGCACCCGCAGATTCAAGCACGCCGTCCTTGCCGAAGGTATAGGTCTTGCCGCCGATCTTCACTCTGCCTGTGACCATTCTGCCCTTTTTGGCGGCGTTGAAGTAGTAGGTCTTACCGTTTATCTTCTTCCAGCCGGTGAGAGCTTTGCCGTTTTTGTCAAAATAATACTTCCC
>CACZPE010000210.1 GCA_902782875.1 uncultured Ruminococcus sp.
ATCCATGCGGTTATCGCCCATAACGAAATAATAACCTGAGGGAACTGTCACGGGATATGTCTGACCGCCTTCGTCAAGCTGTGTCAGATCCTTGATATAGTCCTCGTGAAGCACTTCACCGTTTACAGTGACTGTACCGGAGTTGAAGTCGATATCTATCGTATCGCCGCCGCAGGCGATCACTCTCTTGATAAGAGGCTTGCCGAGGCCCTGACTGTCTATTACGACTATATCGCCTCTTGCAGGAGTATACATAAGATGCTGTACTATCAGCTTGTCTCCGTCCTCAAGGGTAGGTACCATGGACCTTCCGTCAACAGTGACCTGTCTCACGATGAATGTAAATACCAGTATTACCGCAAAGAATGCATATACTACAGTCTCGATCCACTCGATATATTCCTGATAGGGTATACCGTCTCTCTTGTTTTCATCCGCATCGAGTATCTCGTAGTTTATCTGGAACTTAGCCATAACAGCAGCCTCCCTGCATGTATTTTTATCAGCTACAAGTTAGCATCATATTTTCAAAAGATGTTTGCGGAAAGCTCCGCAGGCGGAAAAGTCCGCAAAGCTTCCGCACAAAGGGATACTCAGTATCAGAGCTGCTCCTTGAGCTTTGCAGCCTTGCCGACTCTGTCTCTGAGGTAGTAGAGCTTGCTTCTTCTTACCTTACCGTGTCTGATGACCTGTACGCTGTCAACAACAGGTGAGTGAACAGGGAATACTCTCTCGATGCCTGTTCCGTGAGCTACTCTTCTTACAGTGAAGGTCTCCTGTATGCCGCCGTGTCTCTTGGCGATAACAGTGCCCTCGAAAGCCTGAAGTCTGTACTTCTCGCCTTCCTTGATTCTTACCTGTACCCTTACAGTGTCTCCCACTTCAAATGCGGGAACTTCGCTCTTTAAGCTGGGATCGCTTATAAGCTTGAGTGCGTCCATTTTTATTCCTCCTGATATTAAGGCATTCTTGCCGCAGATACATGATCAAAGTATCCTGAAACGCATGGGCAGAGGACTGCCTGATAGCAGACACATACCTTGTATATGTCATTGCCTTCCCGCTATATACTGCCGTCTTTCCAAAGGCAGTCACTTTCATGAGGGCATACTTACCCCATATATACGGATTTGCTTATATATTTTACCACAACTCTCCGCGTTTTGCAAGTGTTTTTTACTCATTTGATAAAATTGTGAAGTTTATTTAAACTCTGAGCCGTCTGCACAGAGTATCTTTGTGCGTTTTGTATACTTCAGTATCACAGTCTGCCCCTGTGCGGCGGCATACTTTATCAGCGCATCCGTAAAGAGCGATGCGTTGATATTAAGCTCATTCCCCGCAGGCAGGCGGAGCTTCACGGTGATCCCCCCGTCAGTCTCAGAGATATCATTCACGGTGATATGAGGCTTTATATCTATCAGCACCATGCCCTTTTTCTTCGAGTGCTTCTCGACCTCGATCCTGTCGCTGTCCGCAAACGCCCTGACGGTATCCCCGTCCGTGCCCTCAAAGCACACCTCGTACTCAGCGGCGCCGATATCCTTGTTTGAATACACAGGTGCATCGGCCGACAGCGCATATATCCCTTCGGGCAGGGCCTCTCCGAGCCTTTTCACAAGCTCATCGGGCTCCACATCGCCTATTGTATAGAAATCCACCGCCTCATGCATACCCGCGCAGCCCACGGGCAGCGCCAGCGGGAAGTTGAGATATATCCTCGGGTTATACCCCTCGCTGTACCACACCGGAAGTCCCGAGCGCTTTATCGCCCTCTGCACCGTTCTCAGCAGATCGAGATGTGATATATATACAGCGCGCCCGCTCTTCTCAAAAAACAGCCGCACCGCACGGCGCCCGTCATTCATCGCCATTCTCCCTTCCGCCCTTTTTATGCAGCGTACATGCCTTTATACCGCAGGCAGCGCATTTCTCGCGGCAGTTCGGCGTTGCCCTGTTCTCATGCGCCAGTCTGTTCTCACGCACAAAGAAATCCTTTGATATCATATAGTCAAGATGATCCCAGGGGAACACCTCGTCATACTCAGCCTTTCTGTGAGCATAGCGGCTTATGTCCGTACCGGTCTGTTCAAAGGCCTCCATCCATTTGTCATAGTCAAAGAACTCGTCCCAGCCGTCAAGCCTGCAGCCGTTTCTCCACGCCTGTTCTATCGCCCTGCCGATACGTCTGTCGCCCTTTGCCAGCACGGCTTCGAGCAGGCTTATCTTATAGTTGTGATAGCTTACGGTTATATAGCGTTTTCCCTTTACGCTGTCAAGCAGCAGCCTCTGCCTTCTGTTTATCTCATCAGGAGATATCTGCGGCTCGAACTCAAACGGCGTGAAGGGCTTGGGCACAAAGGTCGCACAGCTTATCGATATGGAAAGGCGCTGTCCCTTAGGTCTGTCCTTCATGTTGAAATAGATATCCGCTATCTTTACCGCAAGCTCCGAAATGCCGAGTATATCCTCATCTGTCTCTGTCGGCAGCCCCATCATGAAATACAGCTTTACTGAGGTATACCCCCCGGAGAATGCTATCCTGCAGCCGCCGAGTATCTCCTCCTCGGTGATGTTCTTGTTTATCACGTCACGCAGTCTCTGCGTGCCTGCCTCGGGCGCAAAGGTAAGGCCGCTGCGCCTTATCGTCGAAAGCTGCTTTGCCAGCTCCTCGCTGAATGCATCTATACGCATCGACGGCAGGGCAAGATTGACCATATTGCTGTCGGTATATTCCGATGCCTTGCTCAGCAGCTCGTCTATATGCGAATGATCCGCCGTTGACAGTGATGCCAGGGACAGCTCCTCATATCCCGTACTCTCGCAGAGAGCCCTGGCGCTGCCTACTATCGTATCCGAGGACTTTTCCCTGTAGGGACGGTAGATAAATCCCGCCTGACAGAACCTGCAGCCCCTGATGCAGCCGCGCAGCACTTCCACCACGGCCCTGTCGTGCACTATTTCGGAAAACGGCACTATGAACCTGTCGGGATAGAATACTTTATCAAGGTCGGTAATTATGCGCTTTGTGACCTTTTCGGGCACTCCTTCGCAGTTTGGTTTTACTGATTGTACAGTACCATCTGTATTATACTCTACGTTATACAGCGACGGCACATAAACGCCCTCTATCTGTGCCGCAGCTCTGAGGAATTCTTTCTTTGACGCGCCTTTCATCCGCTCATAGAGCTCAAGCACTTCTATATTCAGTTCCTCGCCCTCGCCGATGAAGAACATATCTATAAAATCCGTCAGTGGCTCGGGATCGCACACGCAGGGTCCGCCCGCACATACTATCGGATATTCATCGCCCCTGTCCTCTGCTCTTACGGGCAGCCCTGCAAGGTCGAGCATATTCAGCACGTTTGTATAGCACAGCTCATACTGCAGTGTAAAGCCGATGAAGTCAAACTCCGCTATCGGGTCGAGGCTCTCCAGCCCATAGAGGGGTATACCCTCCTCACGCATAAGCGCTTCAAAATCGGGCCAGGGCGCGAATGCTCTTTCGCACTGCCAGCCCTCATGCGCGTTCTTGAGATAGTAGAGTATCTTCATACCGATATGGCTCATGCCTATATCATATGTATCTGGAAAGCAGAAAGCAAAGCGCAGGCGCACCTCGTCCCTGTTCTTTACCACAGAATTCAGCTCGCCGCCTATATATCTCGACGGATTCTTTGCTTTGAGCAGTATTTTTTCTATCTTTTCTCTCTGATTCATACGCAGTTCCCTTTATAACAAAGTTTACACCTATAATATTATCAGAAACCCCTCCCCTTGTCAAGGCAGGCAAAGCCTGCAGTTATCTCGCAGATGTTTTTTATGGGGACGGCTGCATTTGCGGCTCGGTACCTTTCGTTTGCGGAGGGTCCCTTCCACCGTGCTGCGCACGGTCCCCCTCCCCTTTCAGGGGAGGTTTATCCTATACAATTAATTTGAGATAACCATATCATTTATACTCATATAAGTTTAGCTGAATAACCGGCTACATAAAATTAATCAAAGCGCTTTTACCTCCCCTGAAAGGGGAGGGGGACC
>CACZPE010000211.1 GCA_902782875.1 uncultured Ruminococcus sp.
ATAGTAGACAGAAGAACCAGCATGGCGGACGCCCTCAAGAAAGCGGATGAGGTCCTGCAGCAGGGTGTGCGCGGTATAACCGATCTTATAAATGTCCCTTCACTTATAAATCTTGACTTTGCAGATGTACGTACGGTCATGCAGGACAAGGGTATCGCACATCTGGGCATCGGTATGGCAAGCGGTGATGACAAGGCTGTTGAGGCAGTCAAGCTTGCAGTCAATTCGCCCCTCCTTGAGACAACGATCCAGGGTGCGAGCGATCTTATCGTTAACATTTCCGGTGACATTTCACTGTACGATGCATACGATGCTGTAGAGTATGTAAGAGATATCACGGGTGATGAGGTCAATCTCATCATGGGTGCAAGAGACGACTCGAGAGAGACGGATACATGTACGGTTACCGTATTTGCAACGGGTATCGACGAAAATGCCGTTAAGGCTCAGCCTGTGGCACAGCCCGGAGCAAGATATGCAAGAAGAGTACAGCCTCAGGCTCCCGGCCAGATGGGAATGCCTCAGATGGGTACCAATATGCCCGGTATGAACGGACTCGGACAGATGCAGCCGGGGATGCCCGGTATGATGCCGAACATGCCTCAGCCTATGTACGGAGCACAGGGCGGCGCAGGTTTCACACCGAATGCGGCTCCCGCAATGGGCGGCGTAGCTGGTGCAGGACTTGGCGGTACAATGCCTATGCAGCAGCAGATGACTCCGGGACAGACAGCAGGTATTCCGACACCTTCGCAGCCGACACAGCGTACAGTAAGTTCTTTATCCGGAATATCAAGACCTACGGCTCCTTTGGAAAGCAAAGTGGAAGCCAAGTCTATAAAGATACCGGATTTCCTTAAGAACAATAAATAAAGAACAGGAGAGAACTTATGAAGTGTCCATTTTGCGGTCATGAAAATACGAGGGTCATTGATTCAAGACCCGCTGATGATAATAATTCGATCAGACGTCGTCGTGTATGCGACGAATGCGACAAGAGATTCACAACATATGAAAAGGTCGAGACGATCCCTATAATCATCATCAAGAAGGATAACAACAGGGAAACATATGACAGATCAAAGATTGAAGCCGGTATACTTCGTGCATGCCATAAGCGTCCCGTATCGGCAAGCCGTATCAGTCAGATCGTCGATGAAGTTGAGACAGCGATCTTCTCATATGAGGACAAGGAGATCCCGAGCAGCATAATCGGTGAGCTGATCATGGCAAAGCTCAAAGACCTTGACGCGGTAGCATATGTAAGGTTCGCTTCCGTCTACAGAGAGTTCAAGGATGTAAATACATTCATGGACGAGTTGAAAAAAGTTTTAAAATAGTTTAAAATAGCATAGTTTACAGGCTGATGCACTCCGCGCTTAGTCGCGGAGTGTTTTACGCAATATCACATTGTTCGAGAGGAGAACACAGATCATGAGCAGAAAAAAAATCATTGCAATTGCTCTGTGTGCGGCACTTATCCCGACTGTTGCACTGGGCGGTTGTGCAGGTGGCAAGTCGGATGCTGATTCCCAGATAGTTGTTGGTATTCCGCAGGATCTGGAAGACAGTCTTGACCCACACGAGGCAGTTGCGGCAGGAACCAAGGAGATCCTTTTCAATGTTTTTGAAGGCCTTTTGAAGCCGGATGAAACAGGAAATCTTATTCCCGCCGTTGCAAAAGAGTATTCGGTATCGGAGGACGGACGCGTTTATTCGTTTGTTCTTCGTGACGGAGTGAAGTTCCATAACGGGAACAACGTTACAGCGGAGGATGTTAAATACAGCATCGAAAAAAGTGCAGGTATGACAGGGGCGGAAACGCTCATATCAGGCTTTTCAAATATCACTTCCGTTGAGATACGCGATAAGAACATCATTGATATTACGCTTGAGAAGGCGGATATTGATTTTCCGGCATATATCGCAAATATCAATGCGAGCATAATCCCCAAGGACAATAAGGATCCGAGGACAAATCCCGTAGGAACGGGGCCTTATATGTATGTATCGCGTTCCCCTCAGGAGAATGTCGTACTTAAGAAGTTCGGCGATTACTGGGGAACACCTGCAAATATTGAAAATATCACACTTAAGATCATTCCCAATGCCGATTCGATCGTAATGAACTTAAACGGCGGCGCTGTTGATATGTTTGCAAGACTTACAGTCACACAAACGGAGCAGCTTGCCGATAACTTTAACGTCCTTGAAGGTGAGATGAACCTTGTTCAGGCCGTTTATCTTAACCATGCCGTTGAACCGTTTGACAACGTGGATGTATGCCGGGCTCTGTCGTATGCGGTTGATGTTGACGATATCCTCAAGCTTACCAGTGACGGAAAGGGATTCCCCGTAGGAAGCAGCATGTTCCCGGCATTCAAGAAATACTATGTGGATCTGTCCGATACATATCCGACGGATCGCGAAAAGGCCAAAGAGCTCCTTGCAAAGGCCGGTTATCCGGACGGATTTACCTTCTCAATAACCGTACCTTCCAATTATCAGCCTCATATCGATGCGGCCCAGGTAGTTGCCGAGCAGCTCAAGGAGATAGGAGTCACGGCAAATATCAAGCTTGTGGAATGGAACACATGGCTGTCGGATGTATATTCGGGAAGACAATTTGAAGCGACGCTCATAGGTGTGGATGCTTCATCGCTTACTGCAGGAGCTATGCTTGACAGATTCAGGACGGATGCTCCAAATAACTTTACTAATTATTCCGATAAGGCATATGATGATCTGTACAAAAG
>CACZPE010000212.1 GCA_902782875.1 uncultured Ruminococcus sp.
ATCAATATGTAAATGATAAAAGTAATTTATACCTTGAAAATGAATATTCTCATATAATCTATATAAATCATATACATGGTAATCTATATTCATACGCCGGGATATTTACCGATAATAACGTTTATAAGCCATATGAATAATTGATTCTTATTGTATATCCTTGAAACACATATATACTGAGCTTTTATCCGTTCTGCAGGGATATACGGGTTTATAAGTGTGTTTTGAAGAATGAATGAGTCATTGATATATAAATCCGCAAAGCCTCTGCCGGCACAGTCTACCTGCAGTATACTTGACAGCCTGTATCATCCGTGATATAATATAGCAAATCTCAGAAAGGACGACAGTTATGATACCGTTTATGAATATATCCATACATACAGATCATCAGGCCACCGATCACAGGGATGGTCTTGTTCTGCTGTGCATATATGCTCCGGATATCGGATGACTGTGTTTTTGGGATTGTATCGTCATCAATGACCGCTTATCCTCCGGGACAGGCGGTCTGTTTTTTTGAAAGGAGCAGTTATGAAGCGACACCGAAAATACTGATTTGAGTTTTTGCGAAAATTTTGCCGTAAATGTTGAATTTATCCGAAAGATATGCTATAATGTAATCTGATTAATAATTTCCGGAGAGGTAGCTATGAATATAATCACAAGAAACAAGGGTGCGGAGGATATTCTCCCGAACGAAAGCTATATATGGCAGAGAGTCGAGCAGGTCTGTGCAGGCACCGCAAGGCTCTACGGCTTCAGGGAAATACGTTTCCCCACATTTGAGAAGACAGAGCTGTTCATCCGCTCTGTAGGCGAGACCACGGATGTAGTGCAGAAGGAAATGTGGACCGTTAAGGGCAGGGAGAGCACATACACCCTGCGTCCCGAGGGCACTGCAGGCGCAATAAGAGCGGTGCTGCAGAACGGTCTGCTCAACGAACCCATGCCCCAGAAGATATTCTATAACATAAGTGCATTCCGTCACGAGAATGTACAGAAGGGCAGGCTCTGGGAATTCCACCAGTTCGGTGCGGAAATGGTAGGTTCCGCTTCACCTGTTGCAGATGCCGAAGTCATCGCATTTGCAAAGGAACTGCTCGAAAGCCTCGGAGTGCCTTCGGAGCTGCACATCAACTCCATCGGCTGCCCCGAATGCCGCGCGAAATACTATGAGGTGCTCAGAGCTTATCTCACTCCCGAGAAGGCAAACCTCTGCGAGACCTGCCAGTCCAGATTTGACAAGAACCCCATGAGGATACTTGACTGCAAGTCGGATATCTGCCGCAGGATCGCTGCTGATGCACCCGTAATAACCGATTATCTGTGCAGTGAGTGCATGGAGCACTTCACTTCACTGAAGGCTATGCTCGATGAGATGGGCATTGGCTATACAGTAGACTCAAAGATAGTAAGAGGCCTTGACTACTACACAAGGACGGTATTCGAGTTCATAACCGACTGCATCGGCGCTCAGAGCACGATATGCGCAGGCGGACGCTATGACGGCCTGACAGAACAGATGGGCGGACCGTCCACTCCTGCTCTCGGCTTTGCGATGGGACTTGAAAGAGTGATACTCGCAATGCGCGCATCGGGCATAGATATGGGCGAGGACGACACCTGTGACCTGTACATAGCATCTATGGGCGAGGATGAGCTCAAAGCCTCCGCAGTACTTGCGAACCGCCTCAGACAGTCGGGCTTCCGTGCGGAGACCGAGCTCTGCGGCAGAGGCCTTAAGGCCCAGCTCAAGTACGCCAACAAGACAGGTGCCAAGTATCTGCTCGTCATCGGCGGCAGCGAGCTTGAAAACGGGAAGGCCAAGCTCAAGAACATGCAAAAGGGCGAGGAGCTCCCCATAGACCTCGGAGATGACTTCACAGAACAGTTCATGAACATATACAACGCTGACATGCTTGATCTTGAATTCGGCAGCTGATGCTGCGCAAGGAACGGTGACTGCGATGACTGAGCTCATCATACTGTACGAATACGGACACAGGATATGTACTTTCACATCCACACTGCTGACTGAGGTCGCAAATCCGGGTGTCCGCTCAAGGTCTGCAGAGCTTGCAGCTATATACTTTGAATCGCGCAGCGACCACGAGGGCACCGCAAGGATAGAGCTCACCACCGCGCTTGACGGCAATGTTTTCAGCGCACCGAGAACAGAGGCTTTCTTTCTTCTCTCGGCCGCACTGAAGAAGGCTCATTCGTGGGACAAGCTGTCATACGAAACACAGAAGAAATTCGAGCCCTATCTGCGTGCCAAGACTGCCGCAGCAAAGGTAAGGATAGCCCGTCTTGAACGGATTAGGGAATTCACGCGGATATGCCGTGTGGCCACAGAATCAGCAGACAGGAACATCATCACCACAGAAGAGGCTCTCACGCGCATAGTCGAAGCGCTGCCGCCGAAGCAGTCGGTGCAGCTCGAATGCGAGAGCAATCCCGAGATAATCACGGTGATACGCAATATAGAGCGGTATTCCAGATTTTCAAGAGACCCGAAGTATTCGGAGATCTTCAGGGAATATCTGGCAGATATCGCCATGCACAACAGCTGAATATTCTCAGAAACCTGAGAAGGATATACAGAAGGGAAGATCTTAAGAAATGGATAACATGAAGGGGCTCAAGCGAACCCATTACTGCGGAGAAGTCACACAAGCCGGTGCAGAAGTCGTTGTAGGCGGCTATGTACAGAAGGTCAGGGATCTCGGAAATCTCATATTCATCGACCTTCGCGACCGTACAGGCATAGTACAGCTCGCATTTGACGATTCCACAGACAGAGAGGTATTTGAAAAGGCAGGTCAGTGCCATGCGGAGTACGTGCTTCTCTGCAAGGGCTCTGTAAGGGAGCGCGAGAGCAAGAACAAGGATATCGCCACAGGCAACGTGGAGATATTCGTCACAGAGCTTCGCATACTTGCAAAGGCTCAGACTCCTCCTTTTGAGATCGTTGACAACACCAACACCAATGAAGAGCTGCGCCTGAAATACCGCTATCTCGACCTGAGAAGAGCACCTCTGCAGAAGAATATCATCATGCGCTCAAAGATAGCCAAGACCGCAAGGGATTATTTCAGCGACAACGGCTTTATCGAGATAGAGACTCCCATGATGATAAAGTCCACTCCCGAGGGCGCAAGAGACTATCTTGTACCTTCAAGAGTACATCC
>CACZPE010000213.1 GCA_902782875.1 uncultured Ruminococcus sp.
CTGTACGGGGCTTGATACGATAGTATGTGAAAGCGAGATCGCAGAAATAAATCAGTCGGCTTTCTATAAGTCGGGGACAAAGAACCTTATCCTTGCCGGCGGCATTTCAGCTGATATGACAAGCGGCACAATACCCGCAGCTGCGACAGTGTATGTATATAACGGCTCCGCGGCTGTGATGGAAAGCTACTATACCGACAAGATGCATCTTTCCGATACCGACAAGCTTGTGACGATGCAGTGGGTGTGGAACGGCAGTGAATGCTCCCTTGTGCTGAAAGATCACTTCAGCGGCGCTGCAGTTGATACTATAGAAGCGGAAGTCACCGAAAACGGCGGCGAATATACCGCAAGTGCCGTGCTCTGCGGATATACTCTTACAGATACGACTGATGTGCAGACCGGTATCACCTGTCAGATGGATATGAACGTGGATGATTCCTCAAGAGTGAATTCGACGCTGTATATACCTGATATAGACGGCTGCACCGTATACATCGACGGCAATGAACTCGGTTCTGAAAGCTATGACGCTGATAAAGGAGAATATTTCTTCAATATAACCTCCGCCGCAAAGAATATGGATGAGATACATACCATAACCATTGAAAGAAACGGCAATATAATATACACAAAAGAGATATCCGCGGCAATGTATCTGAAAGCGGTAACGGAAGACGCGAACTGCTCGGATTATCACAGCACCGCAAAAGCCATGCTCTGCTACGGAGCGGCGGCACAGAAGTATTTTATAAAGGGCATATCCGACGATAAGCTTGTCAATAACGGGGTCAGCGGAGCAGAGTTTGAGCTTATTGACAGCATATCTCCCGAAAATACCGCTCCGTCAAAAGAGGCCATAGACAGCGCGGTGACATCGGCAGGCCTTGACGAGTATATAAGCTACTACGGGATGAATATGAGCTTTACCGCTGATACTACACTTATCATGGCATTCGGGCTTAAGGATACGGAGAAAACGGCTGAGGCAAAAGCAGCCCTTTCTGAAGCGATAACACCCGGCAGTGGCTTTGATGTTACAGTGGATACCGATAATACAGGCAGATACCTTATCGTAAGAGCACGCAGTATTCCCATAAGGAAGCTTGGCACTACTGCATTCTCTCTCGGAGGTATGGATATAAAGGGTACAGATGTAGTCATAAAGATGATGTACGGTTCATCGGATACCGATGTTGTGCGCCTTTGCAAAGGACTTTATAACTATTATGAAGAAGCATCCAAGCTTGCTATAGATTAAATCTATACACAGCTATATGATAACGGTATAGTCACAGGTATTTACACTGCGGGCGATAGATGTTATAATCTGTATATTACATCAGTTATAGTTTCTGCATATCACTGCGGAAGAGAAAGGAATACTTATGTCTTATACAATGAACACAAAATGCGTACAGGCAGGCTACACTCCGGGCAACGGCGAACCCAGACAGATGCCTATAATACAGTCCACTACATTCAAATATGATACAAGTGAGGATATGGGCAAGCTTTTTGACCTTGAAGCAAGCGGTTACTTCTATTCAAGGCTCCAGAACCCCACCTGCGATCTTGTCGCAGCGAAGATCACCGAGCTTGAGGGCGGCGTTGCAGGTCTGCTCACCTCATCGGGTCAGGCTGCCAATTTCTTTGCGCTGTTCAATATCTGCGAGGCAGGCTCTCATATAGTTGCTTCTTCGAGCATATACGGCGGTACATTCAATCTTATCGGCGTTACTATGAAGAAGATGGGCGTAGATGTGACTTTTGTATCTCCCGATGCATCCGAGGAGGACCTCTCCGCTGCGTTTAAGCCCAATACCAGGGCTATGTTCGGCGAGACCATCGCCAACCCTGCGCTCAGTGTACTTGATATAGAGAAATTCGCAAGAGTGGCACATGCTCATAATGTTCCGCTCATCGTTGACAATACCTTCCCGACTCCCGTAAACTGCCGTCCTTTTGAATGGGGCGCAGATATCGTTACACACGCTACCACAAAGTATATCGACGGTCACGGCGTTACCATCGGCGGTGCGGTAATAGACTCGGGCAATTTCGACTGGGAAGCGCATGCGGATATGTATCCCGGCCTCACCACTCCCGATGACAGCTATCACGGCATAGTATACACCCAGAAATTCGGCAAGGGTGCGTATATAACCAAGTGCGTATCACAGCTCATGCGTGATTTCGGCTGCACACAGTCTCCCCAGAGTGCATTCTATCTCAATCTCGGTCTGGAGTCCCTTCATGTCAGAATGCCCAGACACTGCGAGAACGGCCTTGCAGTCGCTGAGTTCCTTTCCAAGTCCGACAAGGTTGAGAGCGTCAACTTCCCCCACCTCAAGGGCGACAAGTACTACGATCTCGCTCAGAAATATCTGCCCGACGGCGGATGCGGCGTAGTATCCTTTGTGATAAAGGGCGGCAGGACAGCTGCTGAATCCTTTATGAAGAAGCTCCGTCTCATCGCCATAGAGACACACGTTGCAGATGCACGCTCCTGCTGTCTCAATCCCGCAACGGCTACTCACCGTCAGCTCACCGACGAGCAGCTCATCGCAGCAGGCATACCTGCAGGCCTTATCAGAATATCCTGCGGCATAGAGGACAAGAAGGATCTTATTGCAGATATCGCACAGGCACTGGAATAATGCCGTCAGGCTGAGTCTGTATAAGGTTTGTTTCAGACACGGTTTATATGATTTAGGATCAAGGAAAACAGGGTACAGTGATGTGCCCTGTTTCTTTAAAGTCAACCTATTATTATACTTATTGTCAGATTTTTACTAAAATAATGTCAGCGTGCTGAGAATATTTTATTAATTGTGCTACATTGCTAAAATAATGTGAATAAGTTTATGCATATTTTTTTGCAAAAATCAGTTGTCGTTTTTTTTGTTGTGTGGTATAATATTTATAAATTTATCGGAGCCGATCGGTTCATGCGTACTGATAAAGTATGCTGTGTTTTGTATGTCAGGCGGCTTCATACGGATTTGGAGGTTTAATACTATGGAAGGTGCAGGATTCCTCAAAACGGTCTCGTTCGGTGGATTTGATAAAAAGGATGTACTCCAGTATGTAGACAAGCTCAATACTCAGATATATACTCTCGAGAATGAGCTCAATGAAAAGAAGGCACTTCTCGAGGCAAGCGGCAACAACAGCGAGGCTGCTGAAAAGTACGAGAAGCTCCTCAATGAGAACAGAGCTACTATTACCGAGCTCCAGACCAACAATGAGTCCCTCAAGAACCAGCTCAAGAACGCTGAGGATGAGGCGGCTGAAAAGGATAAGGAGATTGAAGATCTCAAGGGCAAGCTCGCAGCTATGGAGGATGAGCTCATAGAGGCCAAGAACAAGGCTGCAGCTGCGTCTAACGTTGAAAACAACGCTATGGACCTCAGCAACGTATTTATGGAGGCTCAGAAGTCTGCTGCTTCCATCGTTACCAACGCTAAGGAAAATGCAAGAAAAATGGATGAGGATGCAAGAAAGCTCGCTAATCAGGTCGTTGATGATGCGAACTCCAAGGCTTCCACTATCGTTAAGTCTGCTGATGAAAAGGCTCTGCGCATAGTTACAGATGCAGAGAGCAAGTCCGAGCAGATGCGTACTGCTTCCGAGAATATGAAGGCAGTAGTACTCGCAGAGGTAGCAGAGATAGCAAACAGCATCAATCTGATGAAGGGTATGCTCGATCACTTTACCAAGGATGGTATGGCTACCATAAACGAGACTTCCAAGCTCCTTGCAAGCACAGAAGATACTCTCAAGAAGAACGGTATACCCACATTCACACCGCCCAGGGGCACAAAGATGGCTCAGCCCGCTCCTGCACCCGCTCCTGTACAGAGACCTGTACAGCCCGCTATGCAGAGACCTGTTCAGCCTGCTCCCGCTCCTGCACCTGCACCCGCAGCTCAGGTACAGCAGCCTGCACAGCCCGCACCTGCTCCCGCAGCACAGGCTCAGCCTCAGCAGCCTAAGGCTCCTGCTCCTGCTCCCGCAGCACAGGCACAGCCTCAGCAGCCCAAGGCTCCCGCACCTGCTCCCGCAGCACAGGCTCAGCCCAAGGCAGCTGTAGCACAGCCTCAGCAGGCTCAGGCACAGCCCAAGCCCAAG
>CACZPE010000214.1 GCA_902782875.1 uncultured Ruminococcus sp.
AGCGCAAGAGGGGTGTAGTCGATATCATCCGCCCTGATATTGAAAAGCCATGCTGTCTCGTCAAGTGCGGATATCAGCATTGATGCCGCACCTTTGGAGGCTATCCTGTCACGCAGTGCGGCGAGCTTGTCTTTCCTGCTCTGTCCCGCATAGCGGATATCCAGCTCCCATACATCGGAATGGGGGAACTCCGGGCGGTCCGTCCATATCATACCCACAAGATCCTCATCGGTACAGAGCTCCGCACCGTTTTCCGCAAGCCTTTGCGCGGTATCATAAGGTACGGTCCTGCCGTCAAAGCCGATCCTGCCGCTGATATTCTCCTTTATAAAGGCAGTTACTGTCGGTACATCCTTTTCGCCCGATTTCATAAGGATATATTCTGTGCCGTCAAGCTCAGCGGCTGCCTGTATGAAGTAGCGGCTGTCCGTCCAGAGATAGGCTCTGTCGGGCAGTATAAGCGCAGTACCTGCCGATCCCGTGAAGCCCGAGAAATATTCCCTGCACTTGAAATATCCGCTGACGTATTCCGATGAATGGAAATCGTCCGATACAATAAGATAGGCACTCAGCTCGCGCTCTTTCATAAGCAGTCTCAGAGCGGAGAGCTTTTCAGCAATGGTCATATATGTTCCTCCTTGATCTTTGAAAAAAAGGGGCCAGCGCTGAAGCGGCCCCTTGTAGTTATCTTGAAGGCGCAGGACGCCTTTTGTTGAGTATCTTTTTCAGTGTGCGTACCGCGGCGCTGAAGTTCATCACTGCCGAGAGTATAAAGAGGAATATCACCCAGAATACCCACAGCTTGCCGTGTATGCCTACCGCAAGAGCCATGAATATGAGCAGTGCAGCGTTTATCACAAGGCGGGGGATATTTACGTAGAACTTTATATACCGCCTAACGTCCCAGAGTCTTACCACAAAGCAGGCAAGATAGGATACCGCGGTGGCGATAGCGGCTCCCCATACGCCAAGGGGCTTTATGAGCAGGAAATTCAGCAGAAGATTGGGAAGTGCCGCAACAAGAGCGGTGTAAAGAGAGTTCTTTGAACGCTTTGTCGTGGTGTATACCGATGAAAGAAACTGGCAGAAGCACTGGAATACCATGGATATGATGAGTATCGGCGTGAACATATATGCCTCATAGTATCTGGTGCCGTTGCTGCCGTCGGTAGTAAGTATGAACGTGAGCGGCTTTACAAGCATTATAAGTCCCGCGCCCGCAAGGAAGAGCAGCGAGCTGTATGCGCTGAATACATTCTGATAGAATTTGCCCAGCTCCTTACTGTGGCGCTCTTCTATCGAGGACATCTGCCACGCCTGATAGAACATTGTCGTCACCAGCATCAGAAGCGTGGGGAGCTTGTATGCGGCTGCGTATATGCCGTTTTCCGTCTTGCCTATCATGCTGACTACGAACCACTGGTCCGATGAGGATGTGACCCACCAGAGCATATATGTCGGTATGAGCCATACCGAGAAGCTGAGCATCTCTCTGAAGAGCCTTCTGTCGTAGAATTTGGTGTCTGCGTATTTCCACAGGGATCCCATAAATGTCAGGAAGACGAGGGAAAGCGCGTCTGATATGATAAACGAGAGTATATATCCCGTTACGCTCAGTTTAAGCCCTATTATGAGTATACAGTTGCATAACAGCTGTGTGAGCGTGGTGAGTATACCGTCAAGCATGAAGAGCCTTACCATGCCCCTTGCGCGTATGAACTGCGATGCTATCTGCCTGAAGCAGGAGAAATAGCAGTATATGTACAACAGCAGCGCATAGTTGCCTATATGCTTGTTCATCGCCACGAGCGGGCTTGCGGCCATGAATACCGCCATACCCGTCAGCAGCGCGAAATTGGCGCAGGTGAATATCTTGCGCTTGTCGTATGCCTTGTCCATACCGAAGCGTATGACCGCATCCGCCATACTGAACGTGACGAGCGGTACAAGAAGATTGACGGTGCTGTATACGAGCGTAGCGGTAGAGTACTCCTCTTCTGCCATGAAGCGCGTGTACAGGGCAACGAGAAGGAACCCCACTATTTTAGCGAATACCTGACCCACACCGAAGATCATGGTATTGTTCATCAGCTTTTTATATTTGTTATCTGCCATATTTCCACCCTGAATGTTCCGAAAGACCTGTCCCCGATCCGCTTTATGTATCTTACGTGCGTTATGTTTAAGCGGCTTTTTCTCTGTATTACCGGGGCAGTAAAATATATCACCAGATTATTATAACATATAAGAGAATAAAACGCAAGACAGGAAAAAGAAAACTTTTTCTGACACTGCGGTATACCGGAAATCAGAGTATACGGTCCGCGTGCTGTGTAATATATTTCTCAGATGGCACTGCTGTAACGGGATTTTTTGCTTGTAGCACAAAAGAAAACAGGTTTTTTTATCACAAATAACATATTTGCCGTTTGTTCCGAAAAACTATTGACATTTTTTCTCGGGCGTTGTATAATATGACTAAATACATATTTTATCTATGAAATAATAATAAAATATTGTTATGAAACAGGCTCAGATACGCTTTGCGCTGTGCTGTCTTTGAACGGGAGGAATATTGATATGAACGAGTCCAGGTTTATCAAAACAGTTACCTTCGGGGGATATGATAAGGCCGACGTGGACAAAAAACTGGAATCACTGTATACCCAGGTATTTGATCTTAAAAACGAACTGAGGGAAACAAAGCTCCTGATCGAGGAATACAAAAAGGGCACAGAGGCTGAAAAGGCACAGGAAAACGTAATAGCAGGCGAGCGTGCGATGCTTACGAGCGCACAGGTACAGAAAGAAACTCTTTCGGATAAGGTAAAGCTCCTTGACGATGACTGCAAGGCAAAGGATAAGGAGATAGAAGATCTTAAGGAACAGCTCGCAGCTGTGAAGACACAGCTCGATGAAGCAAATTCGAGACTGACCGTATTTGAAGCAGGCTCCGATGCCGCTTCTCTCGGTACGGTATTCATAGAGGCACAGAAGGCAGCAAATACTGTTATAGAGACCTCCAAGGCAAAGGCTGATGAGCTCGAGAAGAATGCTGACAAGCTCGTTCAGAATATGGTCGACGATGCCAACAACAAGGCATCCAAGATAATATACGAGGCTGAAAAGCGTGCAGCTGAGATGGATGCGGAGAGCAAGAACAACTCCGAAAAGATGAAGGCTGCTTCGGAAAACCTCCGTGCGGTAGTGCTCAGCGAGGTAGACGGATATGCAGAGCAGATCGCTAAGCTCAGGGAAGTATTCGTAAGCTTTGAGGATATGGGCATTGCTAAGATACAGGAATCCGAGGAGCTGCTCACACGCACCAAGAAGAAGCTCACCGAGGGCGGCGTACCGGTATTCAAGAATCCTGCGGCAGTAAAGGCAGAGATACCGCCCGAGCCCGAGTATAAGAAGATCGACAACGACTTCGGCGATGACAAGAAGGACGGAAAGAAGAACGAGGAGCTTGACAAGCTCATGGCTATGGCACAGGCTATAGGCGGCGACAAGCCTGCCGGGAAGGAAGCCAAGCCCGAGGAGAAAAAAGAGGACAAGAAGGGCGGCCTGAGCCTTGATGACCTTATGAAGCAGGCAGCTTCGCTTTCCTGATCCTTTAACAGATAATGCGTAACGCAGGCAAAGCCTGTGTGCGCTTACAGAATGAAACTTAGGAGATGTAGTTATGAACGAAATAATCATTGTAAAGCCTGATAAATGCGTTGGATGCAACGCCTGCGTGCGTGTATGTCCATCGCCCGAAGCCAACATTACCAAGATGGTGGAAGAGGGCAGATTTATAACAAGTGTAAATACCGACAAGTGCATATGCTGCGGTGAATGTGTATCTGTCTGCAACCACGGCGCAAGAGATTATATTGATGATACCGAGGCTTGCATGTCCAAGGTCGGCAGCGAGAAGATGATAATCCTTGCTACACCTGCGATAAAGTCCGCACTCCCCACCCAGTGGAAAGGCGTGCTTGACTGGTTCAAGAAGAAGGGCTGCATCATATTCGATGTATCTCTCGGCGCTGATATATGCACATGGGCTCACCTGCGTGCAATAGAGAGCAGACAGGTCGGAAATGTAATATCCCAGCCCTGCGCTGCGATAGTAAAGTATATAGAGACCTATCAGCCCAAGCTCCTGCAGAACCTTTCACCCATACACAGCCCTATACTCTGCACGGCTACATACATCAGAAAGTATCAGAAGAGAAACAATCCAATCGCTGTACTTTCTCCCTGTATCGCAAAGAAGATAGAGTTCTCTGAGACAGGTATCATTGACTACAACGTTACCATCAAGAAGGTAATGGATTACTTCGACCAGAATGATATAAAGATACCCACCAACGATGCAGACGATTATACCTATGAGTTTGAAGAGCAGCAGGGTCAGCTCGGCGGAATATATCCCCGTCCCGGCGGACTCAGAGATACTCTCTGGGCTCATAATCCCGATATAAACATCGCTACCGCAGAGGGCGTGCACAATGTATATCCTCAGCTCGAGATGTATGCAAAGATGCCCGACAGCAAGCATCCCGAGGTGTTCGATGTACTCTCCTGCGAATTCGGATGCAACATGGGTCCCGGCACAGGTACCTCACAGAATGTATTCGATGTGCTCACCACAATGAAGGGTGTAGAGCAGCACGCACGCCAGAGACGCAGGGGCGGCGGTATGTTCAACAGAGGCGAGGACAAGCTGTTCAAGCAGTTCGATGAAGAGCTCCAGCTTTCGGACTTCATCAGAAGCTACAGCCCCGGCAGACCTTCTCTCGTGCCCTCCGATCAGCAGCTCATACCTATATACGAGCAGATGGGCAAGTATACCGACGCAGACAGGAATTACAACTGTCATGCCTGCGGCTATCGTTCCTGCCGTGATATGGCAATGGCTATATACAGAGGACTTAATACTCCCAATAACTGCATAGTACACGCTAAGTCCGTACTTATCGCAAAGCACAGCGAACTTGCTTCCAAGCATGAGCGTCTGGCTGCCATCACAGAAGAGTGTCTGGCACTTTCGGACAAGCTGATGCACGATATCGGCAATATCGGTACGAATATGACCTCTATCGGCGAGGCTACCACAAAGACTCACGAGAGAGCAAATGTCGTGAACGATCTGCTGAAGAACATCGTTACATTCTGCAATGGCAATCCTACTATGGATGAGGGCAGTGTAAAGCAGCTCATAGCCATTCTTGAAACTACTATCAAAGCATTCGGTGCAGTTGATGATAATATCACAGCTACCAATGAGAGCTCGGGTGAGATAAACAAGTCCATCACGGATATCACCAAGCTCATAGAGGAACTTAACAGCGTGCTTCTCCAGAGTGAGGATGCAGAGCTCAAGGTTACTGAATGATCTGATCGAGTCGGGCCGTATCTCGCAAGAGCTGCGGTCCGTTGTTCTTAAGTGCAGGCCGCCAAGCGCACAGCTGCGGCTTTCACGGGCGATCTGCGGATTTTCGGGCAGGAGATATGACGCCCCGGGTATGTCATTGTGTCAAAATAATTTTACATTTTTGGTTGATATTTTTACGGGAAAATTGCCGTAATTTGTTGCAATTCAAAAAAATATGTGTTATAATCAACATAGTGATGTCCTGTCGGACAACTCTCCGCCTTTACGGAGAGGCAGCCCCGGCGCTTTAAGGGGCGGGTATCATGCAGTGCCGCTGTCACGACAGAGGCGTGATACCGTATAATATCGGAATCTGACTGCTTTGGCGACGTAACGGCAGTCATATCGGGAGGAAATCTTATGGCATATATGCTTACTGATATAAACGAGGCTGTTGACGGCAAGTTCCTCGTTACCAAGAATATGACCAGCCAGGCTAAGGTGGGCACCATGATACATATCATGAGCGCAAAGGAATCGCCTGACGGTTCAGTGCTCCTCGGCTACCGTGTAACGGGCACAGGTCAGAACTTTACTGTAAGATTTGACAGCATCAAGGCATTCTGCGCCTGGGCAAGACCCGATACCTTCATAGCAAGATACTATGAATGCTTTGACAGCGATGAGATAAGCAAGTATATCAAGATAAACAACAGAACTGTAGTTACATTCTGTGTGCCCCTTATAGTTATAGCACTGGTACTTATATGGATACTTTTCGGCGCGATAATAAAGGGTACTGCGGGAGTTGTTCTGGGTATAGTATTCTCACTTGTTGCTGTCGGCGTGGTATTCTTCCTTTACAAGCAGTCGAAGAACAAGATCAAGATGGATCTGTATAAAAAGGTCAGCGCCGCACGCTGGGGCGTTACCATCAAGTAATATATCCGCTGCTGTATATTTACAGCAGCGGTTTTTTGTGTGTATTATGTATAGACCGGTGCGCCCGAGAGTCATTATATGACTTTCGGGCGTATACTTTTACCATATCGGCTTTAGTTTTGTTAAATATATTTTTGAATATATGATATATATTTTTAAAAGCATTGACAAGCAAAGGCGAATATAATACAATTAATAATGTGTGTCTCTGTATAGGAAAAACTCGCAGGGGGTCATATCGTTATCGGGTATAATCGTATTTTAATCTGTTTTTCCTTGTTTACAGAGAACATATGTGGTAGATTAGAAACGTTGATTTTGTAAATCAGCAGACAACAAAGGAGGATAATGATGAACAGGAAGATCATATCACTTGTGACTGCGTTCATGATGGTCGCAGGGTCTGCCCTGCCTGCATATGCGCAGGAGGTAACTGTGCCCGTAACGGAGCAGACTGCGGAGTATACACAGGATGAACAGACGGAAGAACAGTCTGCAGATGAAGATATTCCCGAAGAGAACGGGGATGCATCATCCGAAATATCAGAAGATATTGCCGATGATAAGCCTGAAGATACTGAAGCTGCAGAGCAGGCCGATGAAGAGGCGGAGGATGTATCTGCTGCTGATACGGAAGATATCGCAGAAACCGATACCGATGCTGAAACACCTGATGTACAGGATGTATCAGATGAGCAGACCGTAACCGACGAGCAGGATGCATCAGAAGAGAACACAACCGCAGACGAGACGGCTGACGAGACTGCAGAAGCTCAGGAGGAAGAAACTGCAGAGACTGATAATGCCGGGACGGATGAGGCGGACAGTGAAGAAGTGCTTGAAGAGGAGCAGGAGATTTATGCGGGCATGAAGGAGTATGACGGCATAGGCTTCTGGGATGCTTCAACATCTACACTTATCCTGGACAGGCCCCTTGATTCATACAGAGCAAAAATAGGAAATTCGAATCCTCTGTTCAGGCTTATAGAAAGCAGAGGATATGATCTCGATCCCGACGATATAGAATATATAAAAACAAGACCGGGCGCAAAGGCACCCGAAAACTGCAATGCCCTTTTCTATAATCTGCATCATCTGAAAGAAGCAGATCTGCGCTATATGGACATCTCGGATATAGTAACCGCTTACATGATGTTTTCGAACGACGAAAAGCTTGAAGCGGTATATTTCGGCAACAGCGGAAAAAAGACAACTAAGCTCAATGATTTATGGAGTATGTTCTTTAACTGTAAGAGCCTGAAGGAACTGGATCTTTTCTATACCGATCTCGACTTTAGCAATGTCACAGATGCAAGCTACGTATTTGAAAAATGTTCTTCACTCGAGTACCTCAGACTTCCTGACAGTACTCTCAGGCCGGTACGGGCGCATGGCTTCCTGTCCGGGGCTACTTCTCTCAAAAAAGCAGTATTCTATGTGAATTCCAATGGGGATCATGTTCTCTTTGACGGTTCGAATCTCAGTAAAAATAGTGAAAGCAACGCCGTCTTTGATTTCTTTAATGAATGCAATTCTCTTGAATATCTCTGCCTTCCCAAGGGCTTCACTGTATACAGCTCCATGCTGCTGTACAACAAGACTGCTGATTCCGACGGCTGGGGCATATACAATGACAATACCGGCTGGACTGTGAGCGGTAATGCAAATTATGCTGAATTTACCGCTCCCGTGTCAGGGTACTATTCGCAAAAAAGAATGGTAAAGCCGAATTTCAAGCTTTCCTCCACTACGAACAGAGTCGCAATATCCTGGGAGCCTGTAAACGGTGCGAGCTCCTACAGGATATACCGTGAGAAAAACGGCAGCTTCACGTTCCTCAAGGAAGTGAAACAGACTAACTATACAGATACAGGCCTTGAAAGAGGTACCACATATAATTATCTTGTAAGGGCATTCAGGGGAAATATCGGCTCTCCGTATTCTATGAACGATGTGAAGAGCATTTCCACTACGAATCATATCGTTTCAAAGCCGACATTCATTCTCGTTTCGGGAAACAGGCAGGTCAATGTGATATGGGACAAGGTGCCGGAAGCGGATACCTACAGGGTATACCGTGTGGACAACGGCAAATACAAGTTCCTCACTGAGACAAAATCACTCAGCTATACAGCCTCCGGCCTTACAAACGGCGTTAAGTACGGCTTCCTTGTAAGGGCATTCAAGGGGAGCGTGGGCTCTGATTATTCAGATTCGGAGATAAAGTACGCAATTCCCGCAACTGTGGTGCCTGCAAAGCCCTCATTCACTGCTGAGGCTTCAACAGGCAGTGTGACTTTAAAGTGGAACAGGATAAGCGTTGCGACAGGCTATCGTGTATACCGCTATGAGAACGGAAAGTACACATTCCTCAAGGAAGTGACCGGAACCTCATTTACCGACACAGGCCTTGTAAACGGCAGGAAATACGGCTATCTTGTCAGGACTTTCTACGGTAATACAGGCTCTGCGTATACAAATTCCGATATCAGGTATGCAACACCTGTTGCAAAGCCTGTGATCTCCGCCACCGCAGGAAATAAGCAGGCTGTGCTTAAATGGAACAAAGTGGCAGGCGCGCAGTCCTACAGGGTGTATAAGGTGGAAAACGGCAGATATGTTGCCGTTGCCAATATCACAGGCACGGCATATACCGTAACAGGGCTGAAAAGCGGCACAAGATACGGATTTCTTGTGAGAGCGTTCAACAGCAGCGGCGGATCTGCATATACCGCATCTGATATAGTATATGTATCAGCTAAGTAACTATGTATCGTCGTCTCCCGTTTTGCGGGAGACGGCTTTTTTTACGTGTATGATTTAATCTGGTTTTAATCTTTCTAATCCTATTTTCCTTGATTATTGTCAC
>CACZPE010000215.1 GCA_902782875.1 uncultured Ruminococcus sp.
GACTGCGACAGCAGCGGAAATATAACACAGGCCGTGTGCAGACTTGACAGCGATGAGGGGCTCACAGCCATGAAGGCCGTCGTTGACCTTGTGAAAAGAGACGGCTTTGCCCAGACCACAGGCGCGGATGCAGCGCGGTTCGATCCCGACGGAGGCACCGCAGGAGCGCTTATATCCGGATTATGGGACGAACCGACCGTGTCGGGACTCCTCGGCAGCAATTACGGCGCGGCGGAGCTCCCCACCTTTACAGCCGGCGGAAAAACCTATCATATGAGCGGCTTCGGCTCCTACAGGATGATAGGCGTCAGACCGCAGGATGACAGCGTCAGACGCGAATTCTGCCATGCGGCGGCGGATTTCCTCGCAGGAGAGAATATGCAGTCTGTACGCTATGACCAGAACGGATGGATACCGACAGATGTAAATGTCCGTCAGGACAGACTGAAAAACGACCGCGCACTCTCCGCAATGACCGCACAGCTTCGTTACAGCAGAGCTCAGGGTATATATCCCTCTAAGTACTGGGATATCACGGAAAAGATCGGAAAGGATATAACAGGCGGAATGTATTCCGATGCATCCGACGATGAGCTCAGGGAAGCACTTGCGGAGTATGCTGCTGAATTGAAGGATATCAAGTAACAGATACCGACGTTATCGGGAAGAGGCAGAGATATGGATCATTTTGAGCTCGTTTCGGAGTATAAGCCTGCAGGAGATCAGCCTGAGGCTATAGCAAAGCTGACAGAGGGACTGAAAAACGGCATGCGTGCGCAGACGCTGCTCGGAGTAACAGGCTCGGGAAAAACCTTTACCATGGCAAATATCATAGCCAATATGAACCGCCCGACGCTTGTGCTTGCGCATAACAAGATACTTGCGGCACAGCTCTGCTCGGAGTTCAGGGAGTTCTTCCCCCATAATGCCGTGGAGTATTTCGTATCCTACTATGACTACTATCAGCCCGAGGCGTATATCCCTCAGACAGATGCGTATATCGAAAAGGACAGCTCCATAAACGACGAGATAGACAAGCTGCGCCACAGCGCCACTCTCGCCCTGGCAGAGAGAAGAGACGTAATCATCGTCGCCTCCGTGTCGTGCATATACTCTCTCGGTGCACCCGAGGAATACCGCTCAAATGTGATATCTCTCAGAAAGGGCATGGAGATCAGCCGTGACGAGCTTCTCGCAAAGCTTGTAGCCGACCAGTACGAGCGAAACGATGTAAGCTTTGAGCGCAATAAATTCCGCGTCAGGGGCGATACGGTGGAAGTATACCCCGCAGGCTCCATGGGAAATGCGCTGAGGATAGAGTTTTTCGGCGATGAGATAGACAGGATAAGCGAATTCAGACCCGTCACAGGCGAGGTCGAGGCTACGCTTGCCCATGCGGCGATATATCCCGCATCGCATTATGTGGTATCAAAGGATCATCTTCATGCGGCCATAGAGGATATAGAAAAAGAGCTGGCCGAACGCGTGGCATACTTTGAGTCCGAAGGCAAGCTCGTTGAGGCCCAGAGACTAAAGCAGAGAACACTGTACGATATAGAGATGCTCGAGGAAATAGGCTTCTGCAAGGGCATAGAGAACTATTCGAGGATACTTGCGGGCAGAGCTCCCGGAAGCACGCCCTATACCCTGCTCGATCATTTCCCCGAGGATTTCCTGCTGTTTGTCGATGAGAGCCATGTATCCCTGCCGCAGGTAAGGGGAATGAGCGCAGGCGACAGAGGACGCAAGACAGTGCTTGTCGATTACGGCTTCAGACTACCGAGCGCATTCGACAACAGACCGCTATTCTTTGATGAATTCGCGAAGAAGATAAACCAGGCCATATTTGTTTCTGCAACTCCGGGACCTATAGAAAAGGAGAAGTCAGAGCAGACAGTCGAGCAGGTCATACGTCCTACAGGGCTTGTGGACCCCGAGATAATCGTGAAGCCTGTCGCAGGGCAGATAGAGGACCTGGTGAGCCAGATAAACATGCGTGCGGAGAAAGGCGAGCGCGTGCTTGTCACCACACTTACAAAGAAAATGGCAGAGGACCTGACCGCATATCTTGACAATGTGGGTATAC
>CACZPE010000216.1 GCA_902782875.1 uncultured Ruminococcus sp.
ATCGGCCATTATAGCTATATGATATCCCATATCGCGGTAGTACTCGGCTATAGTTATACCTGTATATATAGACGCTTCTCTTGCGGCAACAGGCATATTCGATGTGTTTGCTATCAGTACTGTTCTGTCGGTCAGCGGGCGGTTGGTCTTGGGGTCTATAAGTCCCGAAAACTCTTCAAGCACCTGAGTCATCTCATTACCGCGCTCTCCGCAGCCGATATATACGATTATGTCGGCATCGCACCATTTCGCAAGCTGGTGCTGTGTCATCGTCTTGCCCGTGCCGAATCCGCCGGGCACTGCTGCAGTACCACCCTTCGCTATGGGCAGTATAGTATCTATGACTCTCTGTCCTGTAACGAGCGGCCTGTTTATAGGCAGTCTGTCAGCAAATGGGCGGGGCTGCTTTATGGGCCATTTCTGGCACAGTGTGAGCTCATGCTCCTTACCCCTGGCGTCTGTAACTGTAAGTATATGATCATTAACGGTATAGCTGCCGTCAGGAGCCGCATAGGTGACTGTACCCGACAGTCCGGGAGGTATGAGACATCTGTGCTCTATAACACTGGTTTCGGGGCAGGTGGCATATATCATGCCTGCCTTTGCCTCATCCCCGTTGGACAGACATACTGTCACATCCCATCTGCGCACGGTATCAAGGTTCTCTACATTCGAGCCCTCGGAGATATATGCTCCGTCAATATCCGCGATATCACGCAGGGGACGTTCTATACCGTCAAAGATATTCGATATTATGCCGGGGCCGAGCACCGCGGACACGGGAGCTCCCGTACCCTCCACAGGCTCACCCGGCATCATGCCTGTAGTGACTTCATATACCTGTATGGTCGTTTCATGGGAATTTACTCCTATGACCTCGCCAACAAGGTGTTTCTTTCCTACATAGACCATTTCGAGCATGGAGAAGTCAGAGGTATCCCTCACCTTTACGACAGGTCCGTTTATAGAATATACGGTATTCAACTCTCCACCCCGTTTTCATATATATTCCTTGAAGCAAATCGCTCACGCTGCTCCTCAAGGGCGCTGTCAAATGTCTTGTCGATACAGAGCCCTCTGTCGGGACACATAAGGATATATCCGCCGAGAACTATATTCTCATCGGTACGCACAGCCGTATCCTTTACGGCAGCCTCCGCGTAAGCCCTGTCCCTTTCGCAGACATAAAGCTCCGCACCTGTCCTGTCCTCTGAAAGTATGCCCTTTACAAGTGCATCTCTGTACGCATCGGTGAGCACATATTCCGATATGCGGCTCCTGAGGCTGTCAAACATCTCGCCTGTCAGCTTCTCCCTGTATTCATAGAGCTCGCGCTTCATATCCTGTTCGGCCTTTGCCACCTCACGGGTAAAGCGCCCTGCGCTCATCTTCTCACTGTCTTTTATATGACGCTTTCCTGCCTCCTCGGCAGCTGCCTTCGCAGATGCGATTATCTCGTCACGCTTTTCCTGTGCTTCCTTTATGACATCGGCCGCTCTCATGTCAGCCTTCTTCATAACAGCACTGATAAAGTGTTCGAGCTTTTCCTTTTCGTTGTCCATTCCGTTCACCCCCGAAAAATGAGGATCATAATTCTATTCCTATCGCCTCACGTACATAACGGGATATCGAGGCCGTGACATCACAGGTCGCATGGCGGTCGGGTATCTCCGATATTATAGGAGAGGGACGTGTGAGCTTATACTCATTTACCTTATCCTCGATAAGGGCAGTCAGCTTTTCCGTCATAAGCACAACAGCCACGTCGTCCATCGCCATCGCTTCATCGAGAGCTGCCATAGTTTCTTCGGGCTCATGAACACATACACCCTCTATGCCTGCCAGCCTCATACCTGTAAGTGTGTCGATATTGTCGCTTATAAGATAAAATCTCATATAATCATCTCATCATGAAAGAGCCTGTATGATAAGGAATGCGATAAGGAAGCCGTAGAGCGCAACACCTTCTCCGAGGGCAACAAAGATCATTGCCTTACCGAATACCTCGGGTTCTTCCGCAACTGCACCGATAGCGGCAGGAGCGGCATTTGCAACTGCTATGCCGCAGCCGATGGAGCCGAGTCCGACTGCAAGGCCTGCAGCGATATATCCGAGACCGGCCGAGCTTACTGCATCCGCAGTCTGAGCGACAGCCTCAGCGGATACGATATTTCCGAGGGGAAGTATCACTGAAAGGAGCAGTATACCGAAAAATGAACAGAGATTGAGAAGTATCGCATTGCGGCACTTTTTGCCGTCTCTGAATGCCTTGATCCTTGCAAATACGGGCAGGGAAAGAAGAACTACGATCGCAAGAGGAAAGAGAAAAATATACATGATATATACCTCCGTTATTCAATAATCTCGTCAAAGTTGACTCTGACAGGTGTGAACGGCTTTCCGCCGCCTGTATAGTATCTTGAGAACATCTCGTAGAACTGGAGCCTGAGCACCTGTATTCCCGAAAGAAGTCCTTCAAGAGCCATTACGAATAGATTTCCGAGTATCATCACGACAGGTGACATATGACCCGCCATGGACGAAAGTGCGAGAACCACGCTCATCATGCCTGCGTGGGAAAGTACGAAGCCGCCCACACGGACGAATGAAAGCGTATTTGTGGCATATCCCAGCAGATATTCAAAGCACTCAAAGAAATTGGA
>CACZPE010000217.1 GCA_902782875.1 uncultured Ruminococcus sp.
GATGCCTCTGATAAGGACAGACTGGGCATATTCTATACCGAAGGCGGATATGTGACAGTATTTCTTGACTGCACAAGACGTATATACAGTCAGTCTATGACAGTCAGATTCTCGGTAATGATCGGTCTTATCAGCTTCCTGATATTCTTTCTGCTGGTATCTCTCTTCTCAGAAAAGGCAATACAGCCTACTATCGCTGCTTACGAAAAGCAGAAGGAATTCATCACGAATGCAGGCCATGAACTGAAAACTCCCCTTGCGGTAATATCAGCGAATACCGAAGTCATTGAAATGACCACAGGGCAGAATGAATGGACACAAAGCACGCTCATGCAGGTAAAGCGTCTTTCTACGCTTGTGAGCAGGCTTATCACCATATCCAAGCTTGATGAATCCGATCCCGATCAGATAGACATCACTCAGGACATCGACCTGTCGGAGGTATTAAGGGAACTCACCTCCACGTTAGGTTCACTTGCAATACAATCGGGAAATACTCTTTCCTCTGATATCGCAGACAACGTGACGATAAAGGGAGACAGGAACTCTGTAAGAGAGCTTTTCTCCATACTCATCGACAATGCGGTGAAATACTGCGATGAGGCAGGCGAAGTAAAGGTAACGCTTTCAGCCAAGAAAAGGGCTGTATGCACCGTATCGAACACCTACAAGAACGGCGAGGGCATAGATTATTCCCGTTTCTTTGACAGATTCTACAGGGGCGATCAGTCCCACAACAATGAAAAATCCGGCTTTGGAATAGGACTTTCCATGGCACAGAGCATAATCAAGATACACAAGGGAAAGATAGATGTAGACTGGAATGATGGAGTGATCTCATTTACCGTCACTATATGATCATCTGGAGGAATATCATTGAATAAAGGCAAACTGACACAATATATCAGAGGATACAGGATACAAAGCGTACTGGGTCCTCTGTTCAAGCTGCTCGAAGCATTATTTGAGCTGTTTGTACCGCTTGTTGTCAAGGACATAATCGACACAGGCATAGCCAATAACGATATGAGCTATATAGTGAGCCATTCAGCAGTGCTTGCCGTACTTGCATTCGTAGGACTCATCGCATCTGTGACTGCACAGTTTTTTGCTGCAAGAGCTTCTGTCGGTGTAACGTCAGAGATAAGGCACGCACTTTTTGAGCATATCGGCACCTTCTCACACGAGACTATAGACAAGACAGGGGCATCCACGCTTATTACAAGAATGACAAGCGATATGAATCAGGTACAGTCAGGACTCAACCTTACGCTGCGCCTGCTGCTGCGTTCCCCTTTTGTCGTATTCGGTGCGATTATAATGGCATTCAGGATAAGCCCGCAGATGTCGCTTATATTCATAGCGGCTACTGCAGCTCTCTTTGTGGTGGTATTCGCTGTAATGCTGGTGTGTATAAATCTGTACAAAAAGGTACAGTCAGGGCTTGACAAGGTAACATCGATCACAAGGGAAGATCTGACAGGTGTAAGGGTAATACGTGCTTTCTGCAAGGAGCAGGACGAGATAGAACGCTTTGACGCGGCAAACAACGCCCTCAGGCATATACAGCTTTTCACAGGCAGGATATCCGCCATGATGAATCCCCAGACCTTCATCATAGTGAATATCGCGATCATGATACTGCTGTACAAAGGCGATATGAAGGTAACTGGCGGAGAACTCACTACCGGTGAAGTAACGGCTCTTTACACCTATATGTCTATGATACTTGTAGAGCTAATAAAGCTTGCAAATCTTTCGATAAACATTGCAAAGAGCCTTGCCTGCGCAAAGAGAATATCCGCGGTGCTTGACACTGACGGCGAAATGAAGAACGGTGATCTTAGAGAAATACCCGACTCTGAATATGCGGTATCCTTTGATGATGTTTCTTTCATATATCCCGATGCGGGAGATTCTGCGATAGAGCACATCTCATTTGATGCAAAAAAGGGAGAGACTATCGGTATAATCGGTGCAACAGGCTCGGGTAAGAGCTCGGTTATAAACCTTATACCCAGATTCTACGACCCCACCGGCGGAAGTGTGAAATTCTTCGGGCATGATGCATCCGAATACGACATAAACACCCTCAGATCACACATAGGCGTAGTGCCGCAGAAGGCTGTGCTCTTTTCAGGAACTATCAGGGACAATATCCTCTGGGGCAATGAAAATGCTACCGATGAAGAGATTATGCAGGCTGCAGAGACCGCACAGGCTCTTGATGTCATCAGATCAAAGGGCGGACTTGATGCCACAGTTGCGGCAGGCGGCACAGACCTCTCGGGCGGTCAGCGTCAGAGACTGACGATAGCAAGAGCGCTGGTGCGCCGTCCGTCAGTGCTGATACTCGACGACAGTGCATCTGCGCTTGATATGGCAACAGATGCAAATCTGAGAAGAGCGATAGCAAAGCTGGACTTCTCCCCTACTGTATTCATAGTATCACAGAGAGTATCCTCTGTTAAGAACGCAGACAGGATCATAGTTCTTGATGACGGAAGTGTTGCGGCAGCGGGCACTCATGATGAGCTTCTGGACAAATGCGATATCTACCGCGAGATCTATGAGCTTCAGACAGGGGGTGCCACCGCATGAAAAGATCGGATATAAAAAGAGTGCTTGATCATATCGGCAGATACAGGCTGCCGCTTGTGATATCGGTACTTCTTTCTGCGGTATATGTAGTTTTGACGCTGCTTCTCCCTAAGATCGCAGGAAAGGCAATTGACCTTATCGGAGCGGACAGGGCACTTCTGATACATGAGCTTATGATATTCACTGTATGTGCTGTATCAGCCGCTCTGATACAATGGCTCATAAGCCTTATAAACAACAGGATGACTTATCATATCCTGCGCGATATCCGCAAGGAAGCATTTGATCATATACAGACGCTTGATCTTTCATATATCGACAAGCATCCCACAGGCGGCCTTGTAAGCAGGCTCATCGCAGATGCGGATCAGTTCGCGGACGGACTGCTGATGGGCTTCACTCAGCTTTTCACGGGAGTTGCCACTATCATAGGCGCGCTTATCTTTATGATACAGGCAAATTTCAGAGCAGCCATAATAGTCGCGGCGCTCACTCCCATATCAATGTTTGTGGCAAAATTCATATCCACCCATACCTATCAGATGTCACTGGAGCAGTCAAAGACACGAGGCGAACAGACTGCCTTCATCAATGAGATGATAACCAATCAGCGTATCGTCCGCACATTCTCTCACGAGAAAAAGCAGCTTGAAGAATTTGATGAGATAAACGGGCGGCTTAAGGACTGCTCTATGCGTGCGGTATTCTTCTCGTCCCTGACAAATCCCACCACAAGGTTTGTAAATAACCTTATCTACGCGGCGATAGTGCTTGCAGGAGCTTATCTGTGTACTCCGAAGGGCGGACAGACTCTCACCGTCGGCGCCCTTACCGCACTGCTTGCATATGTAAATCAGTATACCAAGCCTTTCAATGAGGTATCGAGCGTTATGACCGAGCTGCAGGGAGCGCTTGCAGCAGCATCGAGATTATTTGATCTGATAGATGAGCCCTCACAGACGCCCGACAGCCCTGATGCCGCTGTGCTTGACAAGCCTGAAGGCAGAATAGAGCTTGACGATGTTTACTTCTCATATGTACCCGACAAACCGCTTATTGAGGGCCTGAATCTCTCTGTGGAGCCCGGCCGCAGGATCGCAATAGTAGGACCCACAGGCTGCGGAAAGACAACTCTCATAAATCTGCTGATGCGCTTCTATGATACCGACAGCGGAAGGATCTGCGTAGACGGAACGGATATACGTGATATGAAGCGTTCCTCTCTCAGAAGCTCCTACGGTATGGTGCTGCAGGAAACATGGTTAAGGTCCGGTACTATCCGTGACAACATCGCCATGGGCAAGCCCGACGCCACCGATGAAGAGATCATCGCTGCGGCAAAGGCAGCACACTCTCACGGATTCATAAAGCGTCTGCCCGATGGCTACAACACCGTTATCGGTGAGGACGGCGGCTCACTGTCACAGGGACAGAAGCAGCTTCTGTGCATAACAAGGATAATGCTGAGCCTGCCGCCGATGCTGATACTCGACGAGGCTACGAGCTCTATAGATACCCGTACAGAGATACTCATAAACAGAGCCTTTACGAGCATGATGCAAGGCAGGACCAGCTTCATAGTGGCTCACAGGCTCTCCACGGTAGTAAATGCCGATGTCATCCTTGTAATGAAGGACGGCCACGTTATTGAACAGGGCACCCACAAGGAGCTCCTTGAAAAGGGCGGCTTCTATCACGAGCTTTTCAACAGTCAGTTTGCGGAGGTAAATTAATCAGTCATGACAAAGGAACATTTCAGAAAGATATATGCACTGCTGCCGAAAAAGCTGTGTGATCTGTGCATAAAAATGGAAAACGCCATAATCTATATATTCTACGGCGCTCTGACAACGATACTCAACTACGTTTGTCACTTTGCGCTGAGGATAATGTTTGCGGATATCCCGAAGGGCGCATCGTTCTCACAGATACTCGATGCCGCACAGGATTCCTCCATATCATCTGCGGGGGCAGCGGCGGTATCCTGGATAATCGCGATGCTTTTTGCGTTTTTCACAAACAAGTTTTTTGTCTTTGAATCAAAGGAGAAAAAGGGCATACTCAAAGAACTGGCGGTATTCGGCGGCGGAAGGCTGTTCTCATTTGGCTGCGAGCTGGTGATAATGTGGTTCTTCGTTGACAAGCTGCATCTCAATGAGCTGGCGATAAAGCTCGCTACGAGCGTATTCGTAACGATACTCAACTACTTTTTCAGCAAATTCCTCGTATTCAAGGAGAAGAAGGAAACAACATGAAGAAGCACCTTTTCCTCTGCCTTGCCCTGTCTCTTATGATAACATCCTGTAAGGCGGATGCCGGGGACGAAGAGAACGAGAGCGACAACGAGCAGGTAAGGATAAATATGACGTTCTCAAACGGCGACGATCCCTTTGAGAACTATATGGTACGCTTTGACGGCACTAACGGCAGATATATCCTGAATATATCACGAGCCGAGACCGAGGATTCCATCAAGGTGGAAGTGGAGAACGACAAATATCAGCGAACTGTATTCTTTGTGGATGCGCCGCCGGGATATACTCCCTACTTTCCCGAGACAAAGGTCAATTCGTCATACGCGGCAAATGTGATCAGAAACGATCTCAGCAGCGAGGATATCCCCGATCTGCTGCAGTTCTCATTCGTACAGAAATCAGGCAATACAGCAAAGCCCTATTTCATCAGTTCCTTCTACACCGTTGACGATGATTCAAGACTGCACCCGATAGAGGTCACAGACCTGACAAGGACCGGCGATGACGGTGCTCCGCTGACGACCACATATCTTGACAGGACACAATTCAACCACACCGAGCCCGACACGTTCATATATGAGATAAGCGTTGACGATGCAAATATGTATGACGAGGACGGCGAATTCATCCCCATAGAGAACAGGGTCAGGATAAAGGTGCTCACCTTTGACAAGGACACCCTGTCAATGACCATATCAAAGAAGCATATCGCAGAGTACGACCCGCTTTATTTCGGCTATGCCTACTGGGCGGCGGCAAATACGGCGGCGCAGTATTTCACGCTGTATACTCTGCCTGATGTGGATTACAGCGTATTCGCCGAGCCCGAGGGCTCTGATGATGACTATTATCTGGTAAATTCCGACAGATTCAGATCTGTGAGTGATCTTAAGAATTATCTGGGCACTATATTCTCCCGCGAGATAACCGACGAGCTGATAAACAACGCTCCCCAGGACTACCGCGATATAAACGGCAGGCTCTTCACGAGGGATACCTCAGAGCTTTATGACATATCACTCGGCACTCTCACCTTCACAGACTGCTATGTGACCGACACCAGGATGCTGTTTTACTCAAGGCAGGTAAAGTATGACAGCGACGGCAATTTTGAGGCCTACACCGACGGAGGCAATTTTGAGATAAGCTGTGAGGATTCGGATTACTGGCAGATAGTGAGATACAGATATCCGTACTCTTAAGGCATAAAAAAGCTGTGCAGCGTTTGCTGCACAGCTTTTTGTGTTTTGTTAGCAGATCATTTGGATTTTGGTGTAGCGTATACTCTGTCTTTGGTCAAGTCATAATTTGACTTCTGACCGCCGTTGGATTTTGTGTACGCTCTTACAAGGAACCCATACTGCTTGCCGTTGGTAAGACCGACAGCAGTCTGGTTGGTCGAAGTTGTATAATAATATGACTTGTATGTACCACTTTCATATACATATACATAATACGCGTCTGCTCCTCTGACTCTGTCCCAGCTCACATAAACCTGGGAATTTCCGGCTGTTGTCCTTACATTTGTCGGTTTTGCAAGAGTATAGCTTGTTTCACTCGGCGTTGCATAAACCTTGTCTTTACTAAGATCATAGTTTGACTTCTGACCGCCGTTA
>CACZPE010000218.1 GCA_902782875.1 uncultured Ruminococcus sp.
TGAATCTGTTCATTATATCTGCCCCCTTTTTCACTACTATATTATACATCATAACATCATAAGTGTCAAGTCGGCACGGCCGACAACGATTTTGTTCATCTTAACAGAGAGAAAACCCGGGATGCTTACACTGTCACTTATTCCCTCATCATAATTTGCTGTGTGATATTTTATATAAAACAAGCTGTAAAGTCTATCATATGCGTTATATTGGAAATAGCTTTGTGAATTTATACTAAATACACAAAATAAATTCGTTCATCTTGACAAAAATGTTCAATTGCAATAACGATAAAAAGTAAAAAAAACTTGATTTTGTAGAATATATATGGTATAATACTATTAGTTATGTATAAAAATGGGGCGGTATGGTCTGCTTTCAGACAGACCTGACGGGAGAGTTTGAAATGATAAAGAGTATGACCGGTTTTGGCAGAGCACAGGCTGTGCTTGACGGCAGGGATATCACGGTTGAACTGCGGTCGGTAAATCATAGATATTACGAGTTTTCTTCCCGTATACAAAGGACATATGGCTTCCTTGAAGAAAAGCTCAAATCATATATAAACGACAAGATCTCCCGCGGCAAGATAGAAGTATCAGTAATAATTGCTGCGGCAGAGGCTGCTGATACGGTGATCGAGGTCAATATGCCCGTTGCAAAGGGTTATGTGGATGCTCTTCGCCGTGCAAATGAAGAACTGCGTCTCTCCGATGACATCACTCTTTCTCAGCTCATGCGCATGCCCGATGTATTCAATGTGCGCAAATCCGCCGAGGACGAGGATCAGATCTGGGAGGATGTGCGCAAAGTCACTGATGATGCGCTTTCACGGTTCATTGCGATGCGCGAGACCGAGGGCGCAAAGATGCGTGAAGACATACTTGAAAGACTTGACGAGATAGAACGCCTTGTGTACGAAATAGAAAAACTCTCCCCTCAGTCGGTGGAAAATTACAGGAACAGGCTTTATCAGCGGCTTTGCGAAGTGCTTGAAGATAAGGATATAGACGAACAGCGAATAGTTACCGAGGCTGCTGTTTTCGCTGATAAGACCGCAGTGGCTGAGGAGACCGTAAGGCTGAGGTCTCATATCGTACAGCTGACAGATATGCTCAATATGGATGAGCCTATCGGACGAAAAGTCGATTTCCTTATACAGGAATTCAACAGAGAAGCAAATACCATAGGTTCAAAGGCACAGGATATGTCTATCACAAAGGCCGTTGTTGAACTCAAGAGCGAGATAGAGAAAATAAGAGAACAGATACAGAATATAGAATAAGCGGGGTGACTGCATGGAACTTATCCCAATCGGATATGGAAATGCTGTTTCGGCTGCAAGGCTCATCTGTGCGGTAAGTCCTGAATCCGCTCCTATAAAGAGGATAATACAGGATGCCCGCGACAGAGGCATGCTTATAGATGCGACCTACGGAAAGAAGACAAAGACAGTCCTTGTCATGGACAGCGATCATGTCATACTTTCTGCGCTGCCACCTGCATCTATAATAAAAAGTTCTGATGAAGAGCAAGGGAGCACAGATTAATGCAGAAGGGTCTTATGATAATACTGTCCGCTCCGTCGGGATGCGGAAAAGGCACTATTCTTGAAAAAGTCCGTGAACAGCGGACATTCTTCACATCCATATCGGCAACTACCCGCTCTCCCCGTCCGGGTGAAGCTGAAGGCGTCAACTACTATTACCTTTCGGAAGAAGACTTCAAGAGGAAGATCGCAGATGGCACCATGCTTGAACACGCAGAATTCTGCGGAAATATGTACGGCACTCCCCGTGACCCGGTCGATGCTCATATTGAAAAAGGCGAAGATGTAATACTTGAGATAGAGGTAAAGGGTGCAAAGCAGGTCAAGGAGAAATGCCCCGAAGCCGTGCTTGTTTTCGTTCTGCCGCCAAGCATTGCCGAACTCAGGGCAAGGCTTACCAACAGAGGCACAGAGCCTCCTGAGGTGATAGAACGCCGTGTGGCAAAGGCTGCAGAAGAGATACCCGAGGCTAAGAACTATGACTATGTGATAGTCAATGACGATCTTGATACGGCAGTTGAAGAATTTATAAAAGTGATGGATACCGAGAAGCTGGCGGCTTTCCGCCGGCATTCACTGATAGATGAAGTACTTTCTAACAAAGGAGATAACTAATTATGATGCTCAAGCCTTCCATGAGCCAGATGGCAGTACACGGTGAAAGCTATTATTCCGTAGTAGTACGTATTGCCAAGCGCGCAAGAAGCATTGCAGAGGAACAGGAAAGAGAAAAAGAAAAGACAAAGAAGATACCCGATGAAAAGCCTGTTGCTCTTGCTGTGGATGAATTCGCAAACAGAAAGTTCACTATAATCGAAGACCCGTCGGTAAGGCCGACTAAGTCTACCGGAGCATGATCTGTGCCCGTGTCGGAGTCAACGGCACAACATTTGCATTTGACCGTGAGTACAGCTACTGTGTTCCCGACAGTCTTGATGTCAGACCCGGCAGACGTGTCGTCGTACCGTTTGGCAGAGGTGACAGACGAAGGATAGGGATAGTACTTGGATTATACGACTCCGATGACAGCGATCTGAAAGAAATATGCTCTCTTATAGATGAGAAGCCTTTTCTCAATGATGAACAGCTAAAGCTCCTTATCCGCATAAAGGATACCGCTATGTGCACCTACTTTGAGGCTTTGCACGCGCTTATCCCGCCCGGTCTCGGAGTGGATCTGAGTATGGAATACAAATTGTGCCATACTCCTGTCAAGGGCGAATGTTCGGAAAAAGCTTACAGATTATATATGGCTGCTCAGAATGCAGAAGACAAGCATGAGCAGGAGCTTATTCTTTCCTCGGACAAAAGCAGTACAAAGGAGCTCATATCCTTCGGCTTCATCGAGGAACGCGACCGCACCAAGCAGCGCATAAGAGATAATACCGTTACTATGGTGCGCCTTACCGGCAAGGAAAAGGCTCTGAGCAAAAAGCAGGCTGCAGCAGTCGATATACTCAGACA
>CACZPE010000219.1 GCA_902782875.1 uncultured Ruminococcus sp.
ATCAGGAGTTATGGTTATCATTTTTTCCATTGACTATTCCCCCAGTATCGGCAGTCCGTAACTGAACAGCGCCGCATTTATCTCATATATATCATATATCCGATTTGTCACAAAGTATGTGATGATAAGGTCAAATCTGCTGCTCGGGGAGAATGCGATCTCCGCCCTTGACAGAAGGTCAAGCATAGCCGGCATATCAAGCTCGAGCGCTATCGCAAAAGCGACAGCCGTTCGTTTCGTAGGCCTGTAATCCGCCTTGCAGCGTATGCGTGAGAATACCTTTCTGTCGATATTCGCCTTTTTATACACCATCACATCGGTCATGCCGCTCTCATCAATAAGTCTGAAGAGTCTCTGCTGAAAAGTCTCTCCCGCACCGCCCAGCACTTCGTCAAGGCTTTTGCCCTGCATATCCGTGAAATATACCGCGGAGGTGCTTTCACTGTCATCGGCCTCTTTGCCGCGCAGAAAATGCCTGCGCTCTCTTTCATGACGTATGCGGCTGTGACACATATCACTGTATTCCTGCTTTTTTGCCAGTCCAACCCCGTGTTCGTCGATATACTCGTCTATCTCGCCGACCAGCTTTTCCGAAAGCTCAAACGCCGTCTTATCGAACACCACAAGTATGACGCTCATATCATGTGTCAGCAGAAATCTGCCTATCTCGGACAAGGCGATATTCAGCGCTTCATCCTTCGGGAAGCCGTATACTCCCGTTGCGATAAGCGGGAATGCGATACTCTCCGCTTTAAGCTCCGCCGCTGCTGAAAGTGCGCCCGCATAGCATGAACGCAGTATATCCCGTTCACCGTGATCTCCGTCTGCCCATACAGGTCCTACCGTGTGGAGGATATATTTCGCAGGCAGATCAAACGCAGGCGTCATGACTGATCTTCCCGGAGCGATATTCCCCGCCTTCTTTCGTTCCGCAAGAAGGCGCTCCTCTCCCGCAGCCTTATATATAGCACTGTCCGTACCGCTCCCGACAACAGGCTCGGGATTGGCTGTATTCACGATTATATCTGCCTCTACTTTTGTGATATCGCTGCGGATTATCTTAAAGGGCATGTGATCACCTCGGTAAGGATGGTTGGCTGTGATATCACTCCGTCATTCTGTCTATCCATTTTTCCAGTGACTTTTTGAATGCGGCGATATGATCTGCCTCAAACATTGCATTTACATATATGAATCTGAATATGAGTCCATCGGGGGCGGCAAGTATCTGGAGCGCGGTGCGTCTTACCGCTGTGCCGTCAGGATTGGGGAGTATCTCGGTTACTGCATTATGCTCCTTCATGCTCTCCATATCCATTATGGAAGCCTCATATACCAGGAAAAGCGCATCATTGCGGAAAACAGACTCATTATCCAGACACCAGTTATCAGAGCTGTTGGCTATACCGCCTCGTATGCGCGCGGATATCTGACGGAGCATCTCCTTCATATCTGCGCCTTCAGTCACACTGACACCAACGGGAAGCAGCCTTATCGTAAGTCCTGCGGCGTTTTCGCTCTCGGGCGATATCCTGTTCTGGAATACCCAGTGCAGCATCACGTTTTCTTCGCCCTCGGTCTCAGCCATAGCCAGGAGTGCAACCGCTGCACAGAGCTCATTGGGTGAAAGCTGAGTGCTTTCCTTTATGTGCGAAAGCTTATCCTCGGTCAGATCAGACTGTATGATGAATGAATCAAACCTGAGATCGTTTGTATTGTGATCGGTCTTTAAATTGCAGCACCAGTCTGTACCTTCGTATTCGCGGCTGAAATATAGCTTCGCCTGCTCATACTGTTTCCTGTCCGCATTGTTATGTTCCTCATCAAGATATGTGAACCATGTGTCCGTGGCAGGTTCCTGTTTGTCATAATATGCCCACAGAGATCTCAGAAGTATATTCAGTCCGCTGCCGTCTATCGCTATGTGATGCGACAGCAGATACAGATACAGATGGGATTCTGTAAGGAATAGCCGCACCTTTATGAGCGGAGAGCGAAGCAT
>CACZPE010000220.1 GCA_902782875.1 uncultured Ruminococcus sp.
ATCCGATGATGGTATATGCACCATAAGCAGAATGGAGCATTACTACGATGTGCACATCGACTATGAGCACTCAGACCCCGCACAGGCGGGCAGAGCCTATGCACAGGCTGTTATGAAGATATATCCCGATATAAGCGAAATGATAGAGCCCTATCTCTATGAGAACATCATGATCGCATTCCCTGCTGTCAAGGATTATGCACCCGTGGAAAAGCGCATATTCACCCTTGCAGAGAGCCTGCACGACGATCAGAAGGAAGAGCTGTTCGCCTTTGCGGAAGAGATATCGGGCGGCGTCCGCGGCTACGAACAGGACGGAAAGATCAGCTACGAAGAGGCTGTCACCTTCAGCCTCATCCCCGAAGCGCTCAGAGAATCCGCCTGCTCAGCTCTCACCCTGTGGGGCAGCAAGACTGCCACCGGGGATATGATCGCCACACGCTTCCTTGACTGGAATCTGGGCAGTGACTATCAGATGTGCAAAATACACGCCATAATACACGTCGACAAGGGCGAACGCTCCTATACCGCCATATCGTTCCTCGGCTTGGGCAGCATCATCTCCGGTGTGAACAATGACGGCGTGTTCGCTGCGATACTCGATGTGGGCAGCTATGACCAGACCTATTCCTGCGAGGACAGGAAATGCTACACATGGGAGCTCAGATACGCCCTTGAGGAATTTGACACCGCAAAGGAAATAGGAGACTACATGGTGGACAACAGCGCTGATTTCACATGGAGCCACCATGTCTATCTTGCCGACGGCAAGGAGACCTACTGCGCAGAGGATGCGGTCGCACAGCTGCAGAAAAGCGGCAGGGGATATTCCGTGCTGAGAGACAGTGATACACCGTTCCTTGACTGCATACACTGGGATAATCCCGATAGTCTCTGCGTGGTGAATTCCTTTGCCGCCAAAGGCAATCAGGACGGGTTTTCCTCATCGGGCGGAAGAAACAATATGGTCAGGTTCAGTAAGTACAACGAATGGGTGGGCAGCCGCGATACCTTCACCGCAGGGCAGCTCAAATCCGTACTTACAAGCGAACAGGTCAATCTCGGACTGAAAGAGACCGAGCAGCAGGTGGACTGCATACGAAACACCGGTACTTCACAGATCATCATGGTGGATTATCACACGGGGAATATACAGGTAGCGTTCACTCCTGCAGAGGGCCCCTCCGATGACGTGATCTTTACCGATATCGGCCATTATTAAAACAGATAATGATACAGGAGCCGTATATGAAAAACCTGAAAGTCATAAACCGTGATATGATGAAATACATCGCTATAATAACGATGTTCATAGGTCATGCGGTGGCATGGATAAATCTTATGCAGCACCCGGGCGATGACTATGCGACATACAACTTGCCCCTGGGGCTTATGATCGTGAGCTTTCTTTCACTGATATGCCCGCCTGTGATGTTCTTCTTCATCACCGACGGATATAAATACACAAGAGACAAAAAGAAGTATGCTCTCAGGCTTTTCATATTCGCCTGCATCACCCAGCCCTTTGACTGGCTGATATTTCAGCCGATACACGGCTGGCGCACATCAAATGTGATATTCACCCTGTTTTTCGGTCTGCTTGCGATAATCATATGGGAGAGCGGGCTGAAGCTGTGGCAGCGTATAGTGCTTATCGTACTCTGTGATGCGGTCACGGTCGCGATATCATCAGACTGGATGCTTTTCGGAGTGCTGTTCATACTGTTTCTGCATATATTCCGCGACAGACCTAAGCAGCGGCTTATCGCATATTCGGCGCTTACCGCACTGCACTTTCTCCCGAATCTGTTATCGCTCGGCAAAGTGCCCACGGTAACTCTGCTTGTCGGTGTATTTGTGATGATATTCATGTTCGCACTGGCGTATTTCTTTATGACTGTATTATACAACGGCAGAAAGGGAAAACACCCTGTATTTGCAAAATGGTTCTTCTATGTGTTTTATCCTCTGCATTATCTTGTGATATGGGGGCTGTCTTTCTTCTTCATCAGATAGCCTGATATAAATGAAAAGGAATATGATACCGTTATGAAGAAGATCATAAAGATAATCCTTATAGTTCTGGGTGTATTTTATTTTTTGCTGACGCCTGCTGTGATCGTAGTCGTTCATGGCATAGTTATGAGAAGATACACCTATGATACATACGACTCGGACAGGTTCCTTGTATATGACGATGTTAAACAGCAGTACCCAAGAGAACTGATAAATATACCCTCGGGAGCAAATACCCTTTCTGCTTATCTTTACGGAAAGGCCAATACAAAGGGAGTTATCGTAGTTGCCCCGGGGCATGGCGATGCCAATGACATAAAGCTGTACGAGATACGGCATTTTGCTGATGCGGGATATAAGGTGCTGTGTTTTGACTATACAGGGTGCTACACCAGCGAGGGCAGTTCCTTCGGGGGCTATACACAGGCGGTATACGATCTTGATGCAGTGCTTGACTATTGTGACAATGAATCTGCATTTGATGATATGCCGATATATCTTTTCGGCCACAGTATGGGAGGATATGCATCAGCAGCGGTTCTGAGCTTTGATCACAAGGTGGATGCGGTGGTATCAGCCTCGGGCTTTGACTGCGCCAAAGAACAATGGGAATGCTCGGTAAAACGCTTTACCGGGCCTGTGTACTTTCTTATAAGGCCCGTAAACCTTGCCTTTATAAAGCTGAAATACGGGAATGACAGCACCTTGTCTGCTGTAGACGGGATAAACAATGCGGATATACCCATACTTGTCATCAGTGCGGATGATGATGTATACTACGGCGGAAAAAGAAGTCCGATATATGACAAGAAGGATATGGTAACAAACGATAAATGTGAATTCATGCTTATGGATAAGCCAGGGCATAATGAGCATTATACTTATTTCCTGACCGATGCTGCGATAAACTACCAGAAAAGCGATCCGTCGGATAATATCGACAAAGAGCTTTATATGGAGCATGATAAAGATATTCTTGATAAGATAACGGAGTTTTATGAGAGGTGATCGGCTGTGAATGATATTCTTATTATCGAGGACAATACGGATCTTGGCACCCTCATAGCCGATTTCCTCAGACGTGAGGGCTGGACGGTAACGCTCACGGACAGCGCCGAGGATGGGCTTGCGATACTTGAAAAGGATGCATACAAGCTGCTTCTGCTGGATGTGATGCTGCCCGGAAAGGACGGCTTTGAGACTCTTTCCGAGATAAGGAAGACAAGGGATATG
>CACZPE010000221.1 GCA_902782875.1 uncultured Ruminococcus sp.
GATGATAATACGCAAAGGATGCTTTATCCAGTCCAATCGAAGACATATCGGAATATATATTTCTTATTTCAGCTGAGGCAATCGGCTCGTTGCTGTCACGGGCAAATTTCTCAGCATCCATCAGCCTTTCTGCGCTTGCAGTCATTGCAAAGAAGCGGGGCAGATATCCGGTAATTCCCGCAAAGGGAGCCTGTATCTGCGATATAAGCTGTGTTATGGCAGTGAGCGTACCGAATGTCATCGTGCCGTGAAGTATCCCGTATCCGCAATAGCATACCCCGAAGATATACATTCCGTTCATGGCAAGTCCAAGACCTGAATTGAAAAGGTTGGACATATTGCTTCTCTTCATTCTTGCGGCCCTGTGTTCCTTCATGTACTCAGCGGCCTGACCGCTTACGGTGCTTTCAGCTGCAAACGAACGGGTCATCATCAGTCCTGTGATGCTTTCCTGCATGAATATACGCAGTCTTCCGTCCTTTTCCTGAACAAGCTTGTGCATCTTTTTCATAAGGGTTCTCAGAGAGTAGGCAAATACTGCCATGACAGCACCCACAGGGAGCATTATGAACAGGAACCTGCTGTCAAGGATCAGCATCATGACAACAGCACTGATGAGCTTTACTGCCATTCCTGTGAGACCCGGAAGTATATCGGTCATGCTGTTTGCCACAACGACTGTATCGTTTGTAAGGCGGTTTAGCCATTCTCCGGAATGGACAGCACTGATGCCCGCATAATCCCTGGTCAGTATACATTCAAAAAGCCGTGATTTGAATGTGTTTTCATATTCGGATTTGGTATACTCGCTCAGTATCTGAAGCAGTGCCCTGAGAAGAAGCTGTATGATGACCAGAGCAATAATGAGAGCGGAGTATCTGTAAAATCCTTCTGTGTCATCTGCTGCTGCGCTGTCCACTATATTTCGCATGAACATTGCGAAAAGCACGCCTGTACATCCGCTCACGGCCTGTACTGTCATAAGAAGTACTATCAGCAGCTTCTTTCCGAGGGGGATATCAAGGATCCATCGTATGACTTTCCTGTTGTCTTTGTTAATGTTCATATTCCGAAAAACCGTTTTGTATTGTCAAGCAGTATCTTTTTGAGCGCATTCTCGCTTGCACATTTTTCCTTAGCTATACGTGATACTACATATTTTATGTTTTCGGGCACATTGGGATTTCTGAGCCCTTTTATCCTCGGTATAAGGTACGGCGCATCAGTCTCGGCCATTAGTCTTTCAGGAGGAATTATCCTGATGGCTTCGAGAAGATCAGCGTTGCGTCTGTCATCGCATATCCATCCTGTGATGCCGATCATGACACCGAGTGAAAGATATCTCTGGGCGGTTTTTCTGCTGCCTGTGAAGCAGTGTACTACCGCTTTTGAGCACAGACCGGGATGCTTTGACAGTATATCATAGAAATCATCCTCAGCACTGCGCTCGTGCAGGAAAAGAGGCTTGCCGGTCTCCTCCGCAAGCTCACACTGCCGTTCGAACCATTCAAGCTGTACTTCCTTCGGTGAGAACATTCTGTCATAGTCAAGGCCGCATTCACCGACAGCAACTACGTTCGGATGCTCAAGCAGAGTCCTGAATTCATCAATGACCTTGTCTGTACAGGTCTTGGCTGCGTGAGGATGCACTCCTGCAGTGCAGTATACATCAGGATGGGCCTTTACGTATTCAGCTGCAGTCATGCTTGACTGGTATGAACTGCCTGTTATTATTATACCAACGCCGTTTTTTGCGGCGTTTTCCATTATTATGTCTTCTTTTCCTTTGAACTGTTCAGAAAAGAGATTTAAACCAATATCAATATATTCCATATAAAAATCCTTTGCATTATCATGTGTTATGTGTTATAATCGTAATAGTAAATCCGTAAAGGAGAAGTGCCATGATACCCCTTGAGATAGAAAGAAAATTCCTTATAAAGAAAACTGCATCCATAGCCGGGAATGCATCACAGAGGACGGATATAATACAGACCTATCTTGTGAAGACATCTGATGATATACAGCGCAGGGTAAGAAAGACCGATACTGACGGTAAGGTATGCTATACCTATACTGAAAAGCGCTTTATCAGTCCGTCTGTGCGAGAAGAAAACGAACGTGTGATCGATGAGAAGGAATATCTCGATCTGCTTTTGCAGACGGATAACGGGTTATCGCCCGTGATAAAGACACGGTTTATACTGGTCTACAAATCACAGCGGTTTGAAGTTGATGTATACCCGTTCTCAGATGAACTTGCAACTGCGGAGCTAGAGCTTGAAAGTGAAGATCAGGAGATATTCCTTCCTCCGTATCTGCAGGTCATAAAGGAAGTAACGGGGGATCACAGTTATTCAAATGCCGTGCTCGCAAAAAACAGGGCGTTTCCTTCGGAGTGATCAGACAGATCCGAGTATGAGCTCCTCGGCATTTTTCAGTGCGGTGTCTGTGATGCTGCTTCCGACCATAATCCTTGCGATCTCCTGCTTGCGCTGCTCAAGATCGAGTTTATTCACAGCAGTATATGTTCTGGTGCCGTCAGAGCTCTTTTCGATAAGCAGATGACTGTCTGCCATTGCCGCAAGCTGTGAAAGATGAGTGACACATATTACCTGCTGATGCTCTGATACCTGCTTCAGCTTGACTGCTATTTTCTGTGCGGCTCTGCCGCTCACACCGGTATCGATCTCATCGAATATGAGAGTATGTATATCATCCTTTTCGGATATAACGCTTTTAAGAGCCAGCATGATCCTTGACAGCTCACCGCCTGAAGCTATCCTTGACATAGGGCGCATTTCCTCGCCCTTGTTTGTGGATATCAGGAATTCTACAGAGTCAAGTCCTTTTTCAGTCAGCTTTCCGTGCTTTATGTCCGCGCTGATCCTTACATCAGGCATATTCAGGAACGAAAGCTCAGCCTCTACCTGTTCGGTGAATTTTTCTGCGGTGCTCTCTCTGAGACGGGAGAGCGCCTTTGCTTTTTCACTGACTTCATGCAGTATTCTGTCACGTTCTGCGGTAAGCTCTTCTATATCAGAGGAAAGATCGCCCAGCGAAACAAGCTTTTGTTCTGCATCCTTTCCGGTCTTTATCACATCGCTTAGCTCAGGACCGTATCTTTTTTTCAGAGTGTTTATCCTGTCGATCCTGTCTGCGAGGAAAGAGAGCCGTGCGGGATCGGTGTCTATCCGATCGCGTGCATTTGCAAGTTCAAATGAAATATCCTCCGCTTCGATGCGGATATTCTCAAGCCGTTTGTAAAGAGCGGCGTATTTTTCGTTGTCGCCAAGTTCAGAGAGCGCACGCAGGGAATCTGTAAGCAGCTCTGCTGCTCCGGGTACGCCTTCGTCCCCGTCAATAAAGCTCTGTGCTGCTTTTAGAGAAGATATTATGTCTTCGCTGTTGACGGCAGTTTTGTATTCAGATGCCAGCTCGGTGTCCTCTCCCTCGGAAAGCTCCATACTCTGTATATCATGTACGGTTTTTCTGAGGCGTTCCTCCAGTTCTGATGCCTCTTTCTGTTCGATAGCCATGCGGCGCAGTCTTCTTGATATATCCTGCAGTGCTCTGAAGGATACTTCATAATCGGATACGGTTTTTTCAAGGGAACCGAAGCTGTCAAGTATCTGAATATGTCTTTCGGGGTCAAGAAGGATCTGATTGTCGTGCTGACCGTGTATATTCACAAGCATGGAGCCTATTTCGCGCAGTACCGATACAGAAGCCGCTCTGCCGTTTATTCTTGCTGTACTGCCTCCGTCTGCCCTTATCTCACGTGATACAGTGAGCTGAGATTCCTCATGGTCTATACCCAGTTCGTCGAGCTTTGCCGACACAGAAGGGGATATGTCGGTGAAAAGAGCGGAGATAACAGCCTTGTCACAGCCCGAACGCACTATATCCTTTGTAATCCTCTGCCCGAGAACAGAGTTTATGCCGTTTATCAGGATGGATTTTCCTGCTCCCGTTTCTCCTGTAAACACATTAAGGTCATCAGTGAAGGGAATAGACGCTTCCTCTATTATAGCAAGATTTTTTATATAAAGCTCACTTAGCAAAACTGTCACCCTTTGAAAAATACTTAAAACACATCTATTATACTACATATTCAACAAAACGTCAACACTGCAATTCAAAAATGGAATGAATCATATAAAAATGCAAAATTTTCGCATTTTCACTTGACATATGGATATTTATATTGTATAATCAAATTTGCGAATAAATCGCAAATTCATTTTTGTGTATTCATATAAACATATATTCATTTATCAGGTGATAATATGGCTCATTACAAGACAAATCAGCGCAGGGAGCTAACGGCTTTCCTTATGGAAAACCATGACAA
>CACZPE010000222.1 GCA_902782875.1 uncultured Ruminococcus sp.
AGCCGAGTATGCCGAGACTGTGATAGAGCTCTGCAGTCAGCTGAGCGGCGGTGGATTTACCCGTGCCGGGATTTCCTGCCCAGATCATATGCGCAGGCCCGGGGTATGCAAGCCCCTTCTCCATACATTCAACTCTCAGCGCGAGCTGGTCGTTGAACATATCCTCGAGAAACTCCATACCGATATAATCATGCAGCTTTGAATAGATATCCTCAGCGGAGAAGCCTCTTTTCTCAAACAGAGCTTCTCTTGCCTCAAAATCGCAGCGCTCTGCGGTTATCACATCATCGCCCGTGAGCCCCGAGCAGCTCCTGCGATAGGAGGCGGCACGCTTTACATCGCTTACGAGATTGTTTATATCCCTTGCATTACCGAAATTCTTCCTGTCGCGGTCGGCAAAGAAATTCTCGAAGAATACCGGCAGACCGCTTTTCACATCATCAGAAAGAACGGTCCTTGTGCCGCTGATGCCCTCAGGCTCTCCGAACTGCGATTCAAATATGCTCTGCAGCAGGGGAGGCTCATATTCCTTCAGCGTTATTATATTTGATGCCCCGAATCGCGAGAAGAGGCCTTCGTTCATCTTCCAGACCTCGTTCATGCGGTCGGCGTATCCTGCGAATATCACGCAGAAATGATAGTTCTTGTTGGTCATTGCCGCAACGATCGTGTTGAACACTTCATCGCAGTAGGATATGCTGTTTTCGCCGCCCTGCTCGGCTATCGAGTATACCTCGTCCACGAGCAGAACGCCCTCCTGAGCTTCCTCAATAAGTGCGGCGGTGCGTATTGCGGTAGAACCGACATATTCGCCGACGAGCTTGTCGCGCGAGCCTATGACGGTGTGTCCCGAGCGGATGATGCCCTCTCTCTGGAGTATGCGCCCGATAATGTTTGCTATGGCGGTCTTTCCCACGCCGGGAGGTCCTTCAAGTACAAAGTTGGGAACACTGCCGCGGTCTGAGCTGTCTGATACAGGTTCAAAGCGGTCTGTGGTAAGCTCTTTTCTCTCAATGACAGCTGCACCGTCAGGATAAAGCATGCGCCAGCTTGATATGAAGCTGTTTATAACATTGTAGGCAGGCTCCCAGCCGCGCTTTTCACGCAGTATCTGCATAGGGTCGGTATCATCGCGTATACCCGCAGATGAATCGGGGTACAGTGCGGCTACGGTATCGGGAGTGAGCCATACTTCGTCTGTGCCTTCACTTTCCATATACCGCTCTATGATCTCTTTCATGGACTTGAGCTGCGTAAAACCGCTGTCACGGCTGCAGAAGCTGAGCATCCTGACTATCCTGCTGTGATCGCTTCTGTGAAAACGCAGGTATGCACAGTGTTCACCGCCGCGGGGGTCGGTATATCTGTGACCTGCTATGCGCAGGTATTCGAGCAGGTTTTCTATTTCGTCGTTGAGAGGAGTGCCGATGCAGAGGCTCGAATTGCGGTTGAACTCATTCTTTCTGAGAAAGAGGGATTCAAGCACGGCAACACGGTTGTCGTGCAGCATATTCTGAAGTCCGCAGGAGTCGAGAGTCTTTGAGAGGAATATGCATATATTCCTGTTTTCGTTGGGCAGAGACTTCCACTCCTCGAAACGCTCAAGCAGGCGCCTGCCCTCATCTGTAGTAGCAAGGCGTATCAGATCCTCAAGCGATGTGAACACTATCGCCTTCGGCTCTTCCGTATCGCGCATATATCTGTCAGTCGCCGCGGAGAGCTGATCCTTTGCGATGCTGTGGGTATATTTGAGCTTTTCGCTTTTCTGCGGCGCAGGTATCGGTGCGGGTGCTGCGGGAGCATCATCATCAAGCCAGCTGTAATCGTCCGATGAGGCGGTGCTTTCAGGTGCCTTTACAGGTGCGGGATCTTTCTTTCCTGTCAGTACAGACATCGCACGTACGCCTGCAGGATCGGTGGCGTATACCATATTCCGCTGAGTAGAGCAGAATACTACTCCCGAGAAACCGAGATCCCTCAGCCTTATGCTCAGCAGTTCATCAAAATTTACTATCCACCCGTTAGGCAGGCAGAAAATATCGCTCAGCTCGCCCGAAACGCAGAATATCCTTGTGGATGTATTGTTGAATATCGAGGACATATGCAACCTCCGCCGTCAGGGCCTGTAAGTGTCGATCACGCCGGGATTCTTGCATCTCTGCCTGAGACCGAGAGCCTTGCCTACGGCAGAGCCCTTGATCGCTTCGCAGTTTGCCAGACGTTCCTTCTCGCGGGCAAGCTCCACCTCGTCGAAGCCGCCCTCGTAGTCCGTGTGATCCTCTATGTCTATCTTCATATTGACATGGCCGCCGCTCTCGTTTGCATCGAGGAAAAGATAGAGCCTTTCGTCCGTGCCGTCTTTCTGAAATCTCAGTACTATCCTGTCAAGGGGGGAGTACTCCTTATCCTTCTGTGTGAGAGGTATCAGACTGTACCCCTTTGATCTGTACCTTGCGGCGAGTACCTTTGCGGTTTCTTTTCTGAGCATCTCGTTATGCATGCGCTCATACGCCGTGCGCGTAGATGCGGTGAAATCCGCTGCCAGCTTTGCGGTGCGAAGCCTTATATCACACAGCTCCTGTGCGGAGATATCGGCAGGACTGCAGTCAAGCAGTCTTTCGAGTACCGCTATCTCTTCACCCGTGCGCTCATAGTCGCCGCGGTAATAATACGGCATATCATCGGTCTTCTTTATAACTGTTTCTCCCGAAGCAGTGCTGTCAGACTTAAGCTCGCCTGACTTTGAGTTTTCAAATGCCTCCCTCAGAGAGCGCAGGGCTGTTTTTGCGCTGACAAAGCGCTGTCTGTTAACTGCTTCGGATGTTATGATATCCTGCAGACGCAGATAGAATGCATCTTCGGCGGAATACACGTCTATCAGGGCAGCTTCGCTGAGTCCTGAGCGTATATTCTGTTCTGCCCTGTCGAGCATGCCCGAGCACAGCTTTACGGCTTCTGTCGCTTTTCTGCTCTCAGCGGTACTCAGTGCCGCCAGTGCTGACCTGAGGGTTGCGATGGCTTTTTCTGCATATGCCACCGCCGCTGCCCTGCGCTCGTCATCATCAGCTGCACGGTTTATCTGAGCTTCTGCATCACGGCGCAGCAGGGCGTTCTGTGCGGTGCATTTCTTCATTTCGGAATCTATGACAGAGATGTATTTCTCGTCAAATTCACGCTGTGCAGCTTCCAGATCGGCGCAGAGCTTTTCAGCCGCCGCGCTGCAGTCTGCTATGAATATATCGGAATCACCGCTTTTTGTAAGCCGCCCCTCTATTTCCGACAGGGCTTCTGAGTACTGTGCGTTGATCCTACCCTGTGCGGAGCTAAGCTCGGCGGATATCTTCTCATCGAAATGGAATATATTTGTCATCGCGCTGTCAAGATGCTCATTCATACCCCTGAGTCTTGCATCCGTGACGGCGTTGCCTATAGCCTTCGGTATCGTATACGGCGCTGTAGCCACTCCGAAAACCAGCCTTCCCACAGAGCCCACGGTAAGTGAGAGCACTCCGTATGCCAGTTCGGCGATGAGCGGCACTGTTTCTATCTCGCCTGTATAGCTCATGATATCACCTCGTTTAGTTAAGTCTGCCGTTTGCGAGCATGATCTTGTCATTGCAGACTGTCTTTACCCTGTCTGCCGTGGTCTGATCCGCTTCTGTCCTGCGGTAGTCTGTATCTATGCCCCTTGCGGTTATCACCTGTGCAAGAGCTGTTCTTACTGCGTCATACCTGTCTTTTCCGATACCCTCGGGAACATAGCAGGACGCAAGATTTATCCATTTTTCGTCCGATCTGCGGAATACCGGGACTAAGATGAGCTCGAAGGTATGCACATCCATATCATCGGAGAATGTGATGATATGAACATCGCCGCTGTCTGTGAGCCTGCATGTGCATCCTGCCTGTGCAAGGGATGAACGCAGCTGACGGTATATCTCAAGGCGTTCGTTCCACGCCCTCATGCGGCTGTGCATTACGGAAAAGAGCTTCTTCTCCTCTTTCTGTCTGTCAATTGCGGTGCGGATCATTTCGTACATCATGATATCGTCCGCCCTTGAAGCCATATCGGGCTTTTCTGTCATATATCTCCTGACATCGTCCTCGCTGTCGGGCATATCGCGCTCATATACCTGTGCTGCTTCGTCATAGCCTCTGTGCAGCGCGGAGTATCCGCCGTCGGTATACTTGTCGAGTATATCATCGGAAAGCTTAAGATCACGTATCTTAAGGTATGCTCCAAAAAGCGGGATATCCTCGGGAAGTCTGTGAGCGGATACAAAAAGCTGTTCCTCTTCGGCGATCACGGCTTTGAGCAGTCTGTAGCTGTGAGACCATCTGCCGAATTTTTCCTCTGTTTCGAGTATATCAAATCTCAGCTGCATGAGTATATTGTCGCCGATACCGACAGCACTCTCGTAGAGCCCGTTTTTTATCCATCTGTCTATCTCGTCGGCACGTCTGCGGTAAAGTGCAAGATGCCCGGGCAGGAACCATTCCAGCGGCACATCAGATATCGCCTCCGCCAGCTGCCTGTTGAAGCGTGTTTGTATGTCCAGCGCCTGCTGTTTTGCGAATTCAAGGCGCGATCTGTACGCTTCTTCAAACTGCTGCTGCATAAGAAATATCTTTTCCCGTTCCTGCTGTTCAGCGGCAAGCTGCTCTGTAACCTCGGCACTCAGCTCGTCATACTCGTCCCTGAGGGAGGATATCCTGTCCTGCAGCTGCTTTTCTGTCTCGGACGTATGGTGTTCGAGTATGCTGCGGTAGAAGCTGTCTGTCTGTCTGTCATGTGAGTCTATACGCTCTGCTATGCCGCCTGTAAGCTCTTTTATTCGCCGTGAGCTCTCCTCCACATAGTTTTCGCGTTCATTCTTCAGCTGTGCCTGCAGCAGATCTATACGCTTGTCTATTTCGTTTTGTCTCAGCCGCAGTACGGAGATATCTGTAGCCATATATCCTCCTATATTTCCGTGCGGTATCTTATAAGATCCTCGTGCGAGCGCCTTATCATGTCAGCTATCAGCTTTTCAGCCTTTGCAGCAGTCTCTCTTGATGTAAGAAGCTGCCTTGCCTCGTTTGCATCCGCTGTGTCGCCGTAGTATGACAGGAGCTTCAGGTCGCAGGCGATATTTTCGTCCGTGTCGTCATCTGTTAGCTGCTCTGTGCAGGAGGATGCTTCGCGGACAGGCGTATCAACAGACATATCTATATCCCATCCGCCGTTTACTGCATTGAATCTTATCGTATCACTCATAAGACGGTTGCTGCCGAATTCACCCCTGAAAGCAGCCTGAGCGTCGGCAACAGCCCATCCGAGCAGGGGAAGGTCACCGAGCAGAGTATTTATATCCAGCACAAAGCTCACGGGTTCTCCTGTCTGTCCGACGAAGAGAGTGCCGCTGTCCTTGTTTGCGATGATTATCATATTTTCAGATGCGGTCTGACCGTCATTGGCGATAATCACTTTCCTGCCGCCTGCGGTCACAGTGAATTCGATGCTGTCTGCGCAGTGCGCCCAGCCCGTGACAATAAAAACCTCGTTTGTTTTCATATCTGTGCACCTTTGTCTGTAAGCATATCTATCAGGGCTTTAGCACCGTCTGACGGTATTCCTGTCATGCGGAAGCCCTTGTCTGTAAAAATGAAACGGTTCTGCCGTGATCTCGGCAGATCGTTTTCGGAGTATCTGTCTGTAAGAAAAATGAGCCGTTGGTTTGACGAGCCTCTCATAGGCCTGCCGTCATCAAGAGCTTCTATATATTCGCCGTCTATCAGCAGATCAATACGCCCTGTCAGAGGGTCTGCGGCGATATCCTCATAGGTGTATCCCGTGTAGCATATCACGCCTGTATCCGGTCTCTGCCCGCGCACCTTGTCAATGAGCGTACAAAGCGCTTCCGACTGCAGGAACGGCTCTCCGCCGCTTATCGTCAGATCTGCTCCTGAGGATATTATGATATCAGCAAGAGAGTTTACGGATATGCTCTCTCCGCCCTCGGGATCGCGAAGCGACGGGGCGATGCAGCCTGCACAGCTTTTATGACAGCCCTGCACCCACAGTGCAAAGCGCCTGCCGGGACCCAGATCTTCGGTTATGGTGTACCATGATATCCTGAGAGTATCGTTCATTTTACCTCTGTCCTCACTGGTGATGTCTGCCATTCATCCTTGCCTGTAAGCTTTCCGATAAGACGGCCCACAGCGCCCCTGCGGCGGTGATATACGCATGAAGCGGTTATATTCCCGCTGCAGTTTATGTTAAATACCATCCTGTCGTTTTCTGTATCATACCCGTCGGGGAGCTCGGCTGTAACACAGCCTATATATGATATTGCACTGCCCTCGGGGTCAAAGGGGCTTTTTACGTGCTCCATGCCTTTTTTTCTGCTGTAAAGCTTCACGCAGAACTGCTTTCTGCCGTCCTTTTCTTCGGCTCTGAGCCCCTCTGAGGAATATGTGAAGCTGCATGCATCAGACGGGGTATCCGCCTTTATCATCGGCGTGAATACGGGCATATTGCTGTTTATGGGGATATTAAGCACTCCTATGTCATAGGATACGGTGTTTTCTGCCCCGGGCAGGTCTGCACGGACTGCACAGCCTCTTGCGGTTATATCCCTGCGTATATATTCGGGAGCGATATCATTTATCGTGAATATATCAAGACACGGCATACATGCGGCACCGCCCGCAACAGTGATGTGCTTTAGGTCGCTGCGCGATACCTTTGCGGTGCTGAGCGCTTCGTCTACTGCGCTGATAAGCTCTGTGACTACATCACGCACCATATTCTCAAAGCGGTAACGGTCATATTCAAGATTAAATACCTTTTTCTCACCGCCAAAGAAGAATTCAATATCCTCCGATGCGGATGATGAGAAGGAAAGCTTTTTTATTATATTTTCCGCCGCTCTGTCCACAGCGGCGAGTGCTTCTCTGTGAAGCACTTCATCGGAAATATCCGTGTGATATGATATCCTGAGCTTTGATGTGATATCATCTGCCAGGATACCGGTCATTTTCCTGCACAGCGGCACGGTTATGCAGCTGTCTGAATCAGTACCGTAGGCGCATATATGCGCATCGCTTCCGAGATATGCAAAGAGCGCAGGGCGCTCATCGCCCGAGTATACAGACAATGCATCACCGAAGGGTATCGTGATGTCTGCATCATGCCATAATGTGCGGTCTGTCACAGCAGTCCTGTCAGCGGACGGGTCATACCCGTTGTCTCTGAGTATGCGCTGTATTTTTTCGGATATGTCATCAGCACCGTATACGGGGATATAGCTGCCGATTTGTGCACCGATATCCGAAAGAGTGCCGTCTGTATCAAAAAGCGCCGCCGACAAATGCGAGAGAGCATCAAATGCGAATATCCTCCCGCCTGTTTTTCTGTCTCTCCGCTCGTCAGCCGACTGTTCGGTAAGTACACAGCCGCAGCTGTAGCCTATGAGCTTTCTGCGGTAGGGTATCCTTATGTTCCCGTCCGATGGGTATATCCTGTCGGCTCCAGTGCCGTGCGCGGCGGGGGTATAGACAGTATATGCATCGTCGAGGGATATCTCTTCCGAAAAAAGTACTGTCCCGGTCTGCTTTTCGGTATAATCGATCCTTGCCTTTGAACGGCAGGAGTGTGCGAGTGTGTCGAGCGCCTGCAGTGCGGTAAGACGTTTTTCGGGGAGTATGCGCGTCATGCTGCGTATCAACTCATCTGCGGAAGATGACGGGCATGAGCACAGACTTATACTCTCATCGCCCTGTGCGCCGAGAAGAAGCAGCGCGGAATTTGCAAGGTCAGGCAGTTCGCCGCTCAGCTTGTGACAGAGCATCATGCCTGCTGCAAAGACTGCATCCGACGGTGTGCCGTCGGCCTTCACGGGACGGTAAATCTCGTCAAAGCCCGCCGACTTCGTAAAGACAAGCTCTCCGTCCTCTATAGCGATATCCGACGGGTCTGTGTATACAGCACCGCTTTTGTCAAGATATGCCAGATACTGCGCAAATATATCCGCCGTATCGCCTTCGTTTATATCATAAGCCCGTATGCCGAGCCATTCTTTCAGGGTCATCCGTTACCTCCGAGCCTGACATCAAGTTTGTCAGTCCTGCCCTTCTGTTTTACCGTGAGATCGAGTATCTTGTCCTCGCTGAAAGCCGCCTGGAGTATGAGCTTTGCGGGCTTTCTGCCGAATACCGAGAAGGTTCTTTCCGCCAGGGGTATATCACCTGAGAGTATCACCGTATACCTGTCGGGGGAGAATTCCCCGCTGTACTCGACTATCTGTATCCGCACGGCTGTGGCGCTGCTGTCTGCAGGGGAGAGCTCCGCGGTGAATATCTCACCTGTCTTTACGGTTGAGCCCTCTCTGATGATGTTCTCTACCCCTCGGCCGTTGTCCTTGAGAAGGCCTATTGAAGTGTATGCGCGGTTCTCTACCGCAAGCTTCAGATCGCTGTTGCATATCGCCGCGCCCTTAGAGACAAGGTACATGGCATCATCGGGAACAATAAGCCTGTTTTCGCCGAACATGCGTATGAGTATACGTCTGAGGCATATCTCATGTGCCATGCCGCCGACAACGATCACATGGTCAACGTTTTTCGGGGAATAGCCCGTGCCGACGAATATATTCCCCAGGCAGCGTTCATAGCGCTTGTTTATATCCGCCATAAGGGAGGTGTATTCATCGGGAGTGAGCGAGAAATCAAGATCGGCATCGCCGTACAGATCGCGTATATATGCATACGCGGGACGGTCGGGCGATGAGTAAAGCTGTTTTTTTATATCTATCGTGAGTGCGCGAAGACGCTGTGCCGAAAGGGATATCCTTTCGTCACGGAACTGTGTGCCCTGCGGATGGTCGAGGGGTATGCCGCCTGCCTTTACAAAAGTGTCTGACATAGCCTTTATAAGCAGGTCGTCAACGTCATTTCCGCCGAGATGCATATCCCTGCCGTGGCCTACGGGCTCGAGCCTCTCCGCTCCTGTGGAAGCACCGACTATGCCTGTTTTCAGAAGAGACAGGTCAAAGGTGCCGCCGCCCATATCTACCACGAGAACGAGTCTGTCGCCGTCAAGCCTTGTGCCGTAGGCGACTGCGGCGGATATGGGCTCATCGGTGAGACAGTTCTCGTCTGTCTCAAAGCCTGCCGCCTTCAACGCCTGTTTTGTGGCTACCCTTGCACGGGTCATGAAGCCGGTAGGTACTGTTACGAATGCGTTGAATACCGCCTCCTCCGGAAAATGCCTCTCCAGCTCATTGTGCACCTCGCGGAGAATATGCGCGGTTATTTCCTCAGCGGTCATTGTAAGGCCGCCTATATAGTATTCCTTGTCGGGCTCGGGCATATTTGACTTTGCATCGCATACCACATCATCGGG
>CACZPE010000223.1 GCA_902782875.1 uncultured Ruminococcus sp.
GACGGCGGCACGGTAAGCACATATATCATACCGCATATATCCGAGGAATACGAGGAAGAGGCCCGCTCGATAAAGGCGGCAAGGCCGTCTGAGTCGGACAGCGAGGAGGATATGCGCCCGACCACATCGCCCGGAGATGTGATAGACTTCAGGGATTTCCGCCCGGGCGACAGGATGACGCTTATACATCACAAGCTGTCCGCCCGCTTTGACAAGGATATAGTAAAGATAATGGGCGCATCGGGAGAACAGAAATATCTGCTCTGTGCCGAGCTTGACGGGGCAGACCCCTCGCAGAGGGATGAGATACTTGCTCACGTTATCGGCTGTGCATACTATCTTGATATGCTCGGTGCGGAAGTGCTTGTATCCGCTCCTGATGATATAAAGGATATGAAGGACGGTATAGACGCCATAGCCTGCGGACTGGTATGCGCAGACAGCATACCCCAAAGGTCGCTGCCGGGTGCAGTGAGCGTCATGATCGGTCAACAGGATTTATAAAGGAAAAATATGAACAGACCATTGGTATGTGCCGACGTACAGATAATGTGCGCCGGCACTTGCGGCACGGATGACAAAAATAAATATCTGATAATGCGCTGGCTTGCCGCTTTTGCGGGAGTGTTCGGGACGTTTTTTAACTTTGTGACGGCTGTGAAGGGCTTCATACTGATAAATATCCCCGTACTTGCGCTGACCTGCACCGCTGTATGTATAGTATCATGTGCGGTCATGAGTATTGAGGGCAAACGGGGCAGGACCGCAGAGATAGTGATTTCGGCGCTGACGGCCCTTACAGTGCTCTTAACGGCAAAGCATGTGATAAACGGCTATTCAGAGATTGTGACGCGCTTTTCACAGTTTTTGGCGTGCGACAGTACAGCATCACTGCTGATAAGCAGTGATGCAGACACGGCGGTATGCGTTACTGCGGCGCTAACAGCAATGATCGTCAGCTTTTTCACCGTGAGAAAGCCCGACCTGCCTGCGGTGGTGATATTCACATTCCCGCTGACAGAGGCAGTGCTGTATTTCGGTCTTGTGCCGCTGGGTTCCGCATTTGCGGCGCTTATGATATGCTATGCGGCAGTGGGTGCTGCCATGATGATAAAGGACAGCAGCGGCACTTCGCAGAGAGCGGCTTCTCAGAGCGCTCTCGCGGCGGCGGCGATCATGCTGTGCGCGGTATTTGCGGGCACTCTCTGGTCGGCCGCAGCCGGCAGGGACGAATGGGCAGACAATCTCAGGGAAAGGGTCATAAACTATTTCTCCACATTCACATGGGAGAAATTCAGCGACGATGTGCAGACCGCTTTTTCGGCTCCGCGGCATGAGCTTACCCATGACGGCAGGCTCGGTTCCCTTGATGAGGTGCAGTTTGAGGGAGTATCCATGATAGAAGTTACCGCTCCCGCAGATGCGCCCGATGTGTATATAAAGGGCTTCACGGGCACTGATTATAACGGCTCGCGCTGGGCTGAGGGAGAGCCTGTGCCCGAGCTTAAGTCAAAGATGACCTCCCCCGAGTTTTTTTCGGGGCGTATGCTAAGATATGCTCCGTCCTTCAGCACTCTCGATGTGGAATATATCGCCGTGACAAACAAGGAGGCTTCTCCGCATACAAGGTATTTCCCCAACAATGCTGCAGGCCTTATGGAGTCTGACGGACAGCGCAGGCAGTACTGGGCGTATATGCCGAGAAACAGTACATGGCAGAGAGTGCTTACATCCGAGGCGGATTCCCTTGAGGGCGTTCCCGATGATATGCACGACGATGAAAGGGCGCTCAGGGAGTATGCCTATAAGTACTGCCTGGATGTACCCGCATCGTTCACAGCGGCGGAGGATTTCTTTGAGGACTATGAGGGCAGCGGCGTATACGACGAGATGGTATTCATACGCTACAAGCTGTCACAGCTGTGCGAATATACTCTCGATTCGGGCAGGCCGCCCTTCGGGAGCGACTTTGCCCAGTGGTTCCTGACGGAGAATCACAAGGGAAGCTGCACGCATTTTGCGACGACGGCTGTACTGCTTGCCCGCTCAAGAGGCATACCCGCAAGGTACTGCGAGGGCTTTATCGTAAAGCATACCGACTTTGCAGAGGGCGTGAAGAGCGGAGAATACTCCACCGTAAATGTGCCCGACAGCAGGGCCCACGCATGGGCGGAGATATATATAGACGGCTACGGCTGGATGTGCTTTGAATGTACCCCCGGCTATGGAAATATGTCATCGGAGCTGCCCGAGATAAGCGGTGACGAGGTGACCGAATCGGAACTCACCGAGGTCACCACAGAAGAACCGGAATATACCGAGGATCTTGATCCCGAAACGGAAGCGAGCAAGACCGAGGCATCGAATATATTCGCGACACAGACCGCAACGGAAACATCCCTTGCCGATAACGCAGATGTCACGACCGATATACCGTCGGGAGAGACAGAAAGCCACAGAGCGGATGAGCCCGACAGACACAGGGACAAGCCGAAAAAGCCGCACCTGACCGAGGAACAGATCGGCGTTATATGCGTGATAGTATTTATCCTGTCTCTTGTTGCACTGATCATTGCCGCCAGGATATCGGTGTTCAGGGCGCGCAGCAGACGTATAAGAAAGGATCCCGACAGGGCGGCCGCGGAGATATACCATATGCTGCTCGATATTGCGAAGGAAAACGGCGTTGTGATAGAGCACACAGATGACACCACCGCAGAGAAGCTGGGGAAGCTTTTCGGCAAAAGGGATTCCTATGTTATCACAAATACCGCAGTAAGAGCAAGATTTGCAGGCGGAGTCACCGCAGATGAAGCAAGCCTTTCGGGCAGGGCTTTCAGAAGGATAATGCACAGATATCTGAAAAAGAAGCATGTGAAGAGGATACTGCGCACGCTGATATGCAAAAACAAATATACATAACATACAGGGGCTGGTTATACAGTCCCTTTTTTATCGGCAGCCCGTGTATACGGGGCACAGGGTATAGGGAAAATCAATACTGACAGAATGAATATCAACAACATTTCAACACAAGCGGGGAGTTTTGCTGTTTATTTCAACAAAATCAACTGTTAAGTGTTGAAAACCGCATATTATGGTGCTATAATGATGTTTACAATCGAAAAGACAGGCGGTGCTGTGAATACTTCAGGGTATGGTCACAGAGAATAGGGAACAGGGTGGATCCTTATCGGGATGATTCCCTGGCGAACTCGTCACCGTGAAGAACGAAAAGTATAAGGATATGTATAATAGTAAGTTTATTATACATACAGTATAGTCACTGAGAGATCGGGAAGGCTTCCTTATGCCGACAGCTTATGCTGTCTTAAGTTCAAAGCCGGGAGACCTGCCGCCTGCCGCACACGGTAACAACAGAGACGGTCGCAAGATCATCCCTGTCATATACCGGGGTCACGAGCAACTGACCGTGCACAGACCGATACCGGATGATCGGGCTTTTGAAAAAAAGCACAAGCCGGGCCCGGTGAAGTGTGTCTCTTGCTCATGTTACATGAGCTTTTTTATTTGCCTGCAGATCCCGGAAGAAAAGAGAGGATTTATATGAAAAAGACCACCATTGCACTTATCGCAGCGTTACTGCTCACAGGATGTGCAACACAGCCCACTCAGCCCGCAGAGACTGCCGCACCCGAGACTGTAGCTGAGACTGCAGCGGAGACCACGACCGCAGCTGAAACAGAAGCTGAGACCACAACTACTGCAGAGGAAACCACCACCGCAGAAGAGACCACCGAGGCCGAAGCTCCCGAAGAGGATGCAGAGGAGGACGAGGAGAACTACGATACAGGCGATGCATCGCTTGACAATATCCGCAATCAGGATGATATAGGCGAATGCGAGCTGCTCGTACTGTCCTTCGGCACATCCTTCAACGACAGCCGCCGTCTTACCATCGGTGCCATTGAGAACACCCTTGAGGAGAACTTCCCCGACTATTCCGTAAGAAGAGGCTTCACTGCAAATATCATCATCGACCATGTTCAGAGAAGAGACGGCTTACTCATCGATGATATCGACGCTGCTCTCAACAGAGCTGTTGACAACGGCGTAAAGACTCTTGTAATACAGCCCACACACCTTATGCACGGCATAGAGTACGATGAGATCGTGTCAAAGGTAGGCAGCTATTCCGACGCATTTGACAAGATCGTATTCGCAGAGCCCCTGCTCACATCCGATGAGGATTTCAAGAGAGTTGAGACTGCCATCACCGAATGGACAAAGGACTATGATGACGGCAATACCGCTATAGTATTCATGGGCCACGGCACAGAGCATGAAGCAAATGCCGTATATCAGAAGATGCAGGATATGCTCACCGAGGACGGCTATGCAAACTATTATATCGGTACCGTTGAGGCTACTCCCTCACTCGATGACGTTATCGCAAAGGTAAAGGAAGGCGGCTACACAAAGGTAGTTCTCGAGCCCCTTATGGTAGTTGCAGGCGACCATGCAAACAATGATATGGCAAGCGATGAGGATGATTCCTGGAAGACTGCATTCACCAACGAGGGCTTTGAGGTTGAATGTGTGCTCAGAGGACTTGGCGAAAATGAAAGCATCCGTCAGATCTATGTAGACCATACCAAGGCTGCTATAGACAGCATTTCAGAATAAACCCTGATCTCGCCGGCGAGAACTCTGATATTCGTCAGATCTATGTAGATCA
>CACZPE010000224.1 GCA_902782875.1 uncultured Ruminococcus sp.
CGAGCCGCTCGACAACTATGACAATGTGGTGCGCTTCCTCACGCTCATAAGCGACCCGAGGGGCAGAGAGCAGAGCCTTCGTCATGTATCGCTTTCCACCTGCGGCATAGTGCCGAGGATAAAGCAGCTGATGGAGTTAAAGCTCGGCATAACCCTTTCGGTATCGCTCCATTCTCCCGACAACGCTCACAGAAGCAGTATAATGCCTGTGAACCGCCGCTGGGACATAAACGAGCTGATAGATGCATGCAGGGAATATACAGAGTATACAGGCAGGCGGATATCCTTTGAGTACGCTGTGATAAACGGCGTGAATGATTCGGATGAGGATGCCGCAAAACTGGCGGACCTGCTGAAGGGGCTTTCGTGCCATATAAACCTTATCCCGGTAAACTCCATAAAGGAGCGGGATTACAGAGCTGACAGAAGGAGCGTTGAGCACTTTGCCGCAGCTCTGGAGAAGCGGAAGATGAATGTTACCGTCCGGAGGACGCTGGGAGCGGATATAGACGCGGCCTGCGGTCAGCTGAGACGTGAATATGAAATATAGTCACAGTATGTCATACGCCGTATGATAAGGCGCAGTATGACAATCTGTTTTACTGAAGAAATTCCACCTTTGAAGGGGGGACCGTAAGAGCATGATGGTCTATTCTCATACAGATATAGGCAACAAGCGCAGTGAAAATCAGGATAACTTCGGAACTGCCGTACTTGAAGATGCGGTCTTTGCCGTTGTATGCGACGGCATGGGCGGTCAGAATGCGGGCAGGGAAGCCAGCGACCGCGCTGTTACTATCATCAGGGAACGTATAGAGGCCAGCTACAGGACCGATTACGATTCCAACAAGATAAGAAATCTGCTCGTAGCGGCAGTGCGCACAGCAAATGCCGTGGTCTATGAACTGGGTTCAGCCGTGCCCGAGTGGAGCGGTATGGGTACTACCTGTGTCGCTGTGCTGATACGGAACGGTATGCTCTATGCCGTGAACGTGGGAGATTCAAGGGCATATCTGATAACACACCAGATAAGCCAGATAACCAAGGATCACTCCATGGTGATGAATCTTTACGAAAGCGGCGATATCACCAAGGATCAGATAAAGAACCACCCGAAGCGCAATGTTATAACCAGGGCTGTGGGTGTATGTGAGGATGTCGAGCCCGATTATTTCGAGAGCGAGATACCCGAGGGAGCGGCTGTGCTGCTTTGCTCGGACGGCCTCTACAACTTCTGTGACGAGGGAGTGATATTCCGTGCGGTAAAGGATATGCCGCCGGAGGACGTGCCCGGATATCTGGTAGATACCGCACTCAAGAACGAGGGCGGAGATAATATAACTGCCGTGCTGATGAAGTAGCGCGGCTTGAGATGTGCCTTGAAGGGCAGTATGAATGGAAAGAAAGATTTTAGAGGATAGCGGATATACGCTTATCCGGAATATGGAGTGAAACTCAATGGATAAGATCATCGGACGCAAGCTCGACGGCCGTTACGAGATAACCGAGCTTATCGGTATCGGCGGAATGGCTGAAGTCTACAAGGCTGTCGATCTGCTTGAGAACAGGACGGTCGCTGTAAAGATACTCAAGAACGAGTACGCAGACAATGACGATTTTGTACGGCGTTTCAGGAATGAGTCAAAGGCGATCGCAGTTCTCAGTCATCCGAACATAGTCAAGATATACGACGTGGGATTTTCCGACAAGATACAGTTTATCGTCATGGAGTATATCGACGGCATTACCCTCAAGGAGTTCATGGAGCAGCAGGGTGCACTGAAATGGAAGGATTCCGTACATTTCATAACACAGATACTCCGCGCACTTCAGCACGCCCATGACAGAGGCATCGTACACAGGGATATCAAGCCGCAGAACATCATGCTCTTCCCCGACGGCACGATAAAGGTCATGGACTTCGGCATAGCACGCTTTGCCCGTGAAGAGGGCAAGACAATGTCCGACAAGGCCATAGGCAGCGTACACTACATCAGCCCCGAGCAGGCAAGGGGAGATATCACCGACGAGAAGAGCGATATCTACTCCGTAGGTGTTATGCTCTATGAGATGCTCACAGGTGTAAAGCCCTTTGACGGTGATACTCCCATTGCAGTGGCACTTATGCATATGCAGACCGTGCCCAAGAGACCGAAGAAGATAAACAGCTCCATACCCGACGGTCTTGATGAGATAGTGATAAGAGCGATGCAGAAGGACGCTTCAAAGCGTTATCAGTCCGCATCCGAGATGATAAAGGATATAGAGGATTTCAAGAGAGATCCCAGCATGGTATTTGAATACGACCTGCCTGCCGCAGAGCCCGAGGAGGAAAAGACACAGTACTTCGACAAGCCCGATGAGGATATGCAGGAAAAGGCAGAGAAGAAGCCGAGACATATCGCCGAGGAGGAAAAGCCCCGCAAGCGAAAGAAGCCAGAGCCCGAATACGAGGAATATGACGACGACGATGACGATGATGACGACGATGATGAGGAAGAGGTATCCAAGTCCTCCTACTTTGTCGTAGCGCTCACTGCGATAGCGGCGGCTGTCATAATCATAGTAGCGGTATTCATTGCGATAGTGGTCGCAAAGGAATTCGCAAACGGCGAGCAGACCAAGACTCAGCCCATGGTGGATCTGGTCGGCCATGACTATAACGAGATGAAGACCAAGTATGAGGAATTCTTCACGCTCGTGGTCGATAAGGAAGAATACAACGCAGAGTTCCCTGCAGGCACGATAATATCCCACTCGCCCAAGAAGGATTCGCCCATCATGGTCGGCAATTCCGAGGTGCGTGCGGTAGTCAGCAAGGGCGCGCGTATGGTAAATGTCCCGAACACCTACACGATAGAGGCGAATACCGCCACATCGATGATAGAGGGACAGGGACTCAAGTACTCCCTCGTTATGCAGAACAGCGAGGAAGAAAAGAACCACGTTATAAAGACGGACCCCGAGAGAAATACTCTCGTTGAGGTAGGCTCGACGGTAATAGAATACGTCAGCCTCGGCCCTGAGGAATACAACATCGTAATGCCCGACGTTGTGGGCATGGAAGTAGTTGAGGCTGTACAGCTCCTCGAGGGCAAGGGCTTCACGGTAGTATCCGAGAAGGAGGACTCCGTAGCTCCCGCAAATGAGGTAACTGCACAGAGCATACCTGCAAAGGACGAGGAAGGCGAGCCGAATATCGTAAATCCGAAGCAGACGATAATCATCACCTACTCTTCCGGCGAGCTCCCCACAACCACACAGAACATAGTCTTCACCGTTCCCGAGGGACTTGACGGCCCTGCAGTATTCAACGCATACGTAGGAGGAAATCTCTCAGGAAGCACCACAATAGACAATATCGGCTATGTTGCTCAGATAAGCATCCCGGTAAAGGGACAGGATATCCAGAAGGTAGTCATAGAGACTGTCACCGAGGATGAGCACGCACACAAGATCGCGGAGTACAACGTTGACTTCAACACAGGCGCGATAACAGAGACCAGCTTTGATGCAGATCTGCTGCGCACTCTCTATGCGGCACCCGTACAGTCCACAAGCGATCCCGACGTTATAGAGTATATCCCTGATGTACCCTTTGAGACGGAATTCGTTGATCCTGCCGACCTTATAGTTCCCGGAGGCGGTTTCTGGGAGAATATCGGCGGAAACTGATAATCAAAGCAGAGCTTTGATAAGACCCGAGGCAAGAGACCATCTTGCCTCGTTTTTAAAGGTGTATTATGGAAGGACTAATCCTTGACTGTCTTGGCGGCAGCTATACAGTAGAAACGGAAGAAGGAACACTCACCTGCAAGGCAAGGGGCGTGTTCCGCAAAAACGGCATCTCCCCCTGCGCAGGCGACAGGTGCGAGGTGAAGGACGGCATAATAGATAGCATATGCGAGCGGAAGAACAGTATAATCCGTCCGCCTCTTGCCAATATCGATGTTATGATATTCGTCATATCCACCTGTGAGCCCTCGCCCGACACCATGCTTCTCGACAAGTTCATAGCGGTCTGCGAGTATAAGGGCATAGAGCCTGCGGTGGCGCTGACAAAGAACGACCTTGCCACAAATGAGTACATCCCCGCGGTATACTCCGCAGTTGGGATACCTGTATTTGTCTGCGACTATCAGGACAGCACATCCACAGAGCCCATCAAGGAGCTTATAAACGGTAAAGTATGCGCATTCACGGGCAATACCGGCGTGGGCAAATCCACACTGCTCAATTTCATAGCCCCGGCACTTGAGCTGGAGACGGCGCATATCAGCAAGAAGCTGGGCAGAGGACGGCATACCACGAGAGTATCCAGGCTGTACAAGCTGTTCGGCGGATATATCGCCGATACTCCGGGCTTCTCGTCATTCGACTTTCTGCAGTATGCCAGGGTGACAAGACAGGAGCTGAAGTACTGCTTCCGTGAGTTTGAGCAGTATGAGGGCAAATGCCGTTTTGCGGACTGCTCGCATACCAAGGAGAAGGACTGTGCCGTGCTTGAAGCTGTGGAAAGCGGTGCGGTCGCACGGTCAAGACACAAGAGCTATCTTCAGATGTATGAAGAGGCAGGGAGCATAAAGGAATGGGAAAACAGGCGGTCATAGTCGGCGGCGGAGAATGCGGCCTGATGGAGATACCCGCAGGGGCTGTGGTAATAGCGGCGGACAGCGGACTTAAGTACTGCAGAGAGCAGGGTATAGTCCCGGATATGATAATAGGGGACTTTGACAGCCTGGGGTATGTGCCCGACGGGGAAAATGTCATCACCGTCCCCTGTGAGAAGGACGATACCGATACCATGCTCGCCGTGAAGCAGGCCATCGCCGCAGGCTGCAGGGATATACTGATCTACGGCGGCACAGGCGGCAGGCTCAGCCACACCTTTGCGAATATACAGACGCTGGTATACGCGTCACGGCACGGCGCTGATGCCGTACTTTACGGCACGGACTGCGAGATAAGGCTGTGTAAGGACGGAGAGTACGAACACAGCGGGTATTTCTCGCTGTTTGCACTGTCGGATACGGCCGAGGTTGTGATAGAGGGTGCTGCATACAGCGGAAGCTTTACGCTTGAACGCACATTCCCGCTGGGGGTGAGCAACCGCGCAGACGGGAAATACTCAGTCACGGTAAAGCACGGCGACGTGCTTATGATAAAAGACAAAAATGAGTGACATACAGAAAGGGGAAGATAAAATGAAAAAGAGGATATTATCACTTGTGACCGCATTGGCGGTAGTAACGGGCTGTTCTATGACGGTATCTGCAGATACCGCAAAGTACGGCATAATTCCCGGGGTATATGATAATGATATGCCCGAAACGGTGATCGCCGAAGAAAACATTATATATGATACAGGCTCTGCAGAGGACACCTTTGATGAAGAAGGCTATATGACTCTCGATGAGGCGTATGAGGCGGCAGCAGGCATAGATGCATCCGATGACCCGGGCACAGTAGGCCCTGTGGGCATTGAGCTGAGCGAAGACCAGGCAAGGGCCGTCAGGACCATCGTACACTACGATCAGGCGGGCAGAGAGAGCTACGGTGATTATGAGACTGCATCCGCAGTACATTATGCAGCGGCCACCAACGGTTCCAACACCTTCTATTACAACCAGCTTAGCACCGCTCAGAAGACTGTATACAACAAGATCGCCTCTGAATGTCAGTACTTTCTCAACAGCTCGGCAGATGCCAGCGCGGAGAGCTTTGCGGTGATAAAGCTTGACAGCCCGATGTCAAAATCACAGCTGTACAACACATATTTCAGCTTCTATCTGTCAAATCCGCAGTACTTCTTCCTTTCCACCAAGTTCGGATATCTGAGGAACTCCAGCGGCACCTATTCGGGATTAGTACTCATGTGCTATGACAACTGCAGGTCTCATACCTCGAGAGAGACTATCAGAAAAAGCATACAGGGCAGGGCGGATACATGGATAGCAGGCTCTTCGAGATACACCTCGGCGCTCGACAAGGAAACTTACTTTGCAAAGATGATCGCCGAGAGCGTTGACTATGTGGATACCAACTACGACCAGTCGATGATGGGAACGCTCTGTTACAACAAGGCAGTGTGCCTCGGCTATGCACAGACACTGGCGTATTTCTGCAACCGCACAGGCATACCGTGCTTCGTTATCGTCGGCACCAACTCCAATGTAGCCCACGCGTGGAATGCAGTACAGATCGACGGCTCCTGGTATCTTGCAGACGTTACCTTCTGCGATCAGGGCTCGTATATGATATATGAGTATCTCAACAGAAGCAGCGATGTATTCCTGGCGCTTGATATGATGACAGGCGGCGACAAGCATCCGAAAACGGATGACAGAGTGGATTACAGTCAGTTCAGTATGCCCGTGTTCAGCAAGGATCTCGGAAGGAATGCAATATTCACTCCCGCAAAGCCCGCAGTCACCGCATCGGTGGCCAACAGGCAGATAACCTACAGATGGAATAACGTATCGGGTGCCACAAGCTACAGGGTGTACAGATACTATCCCGATACTAAGAAGTATGCCTATATCGGCGCTACGACAGGCACCGCATATACCGCCACAGGACTCACGAACGGCGCCACATACGGCTATCTGGTAAGAGCGTTCTCGGGCAATACAGGCTCTGCCTATACCGCGGCGGATGTGGTATACGCCGTGCCCGCATTTGTACCTGCAAAGCCTGCGGTGACGGCCATATCCGCAAACAGGCAGATAACCTACAGATGGAATGCTGTATCGGGCGCCACAAGCTACAGGGTGTACAGATACTATCCCGATACCAGGAAATATGCATATATCGGCAGCACGACAGCTACTTCATATACTGCTTCAGGGCTCACAAACGGTACAAGATACGGCTATCTGGTAAGGGCATTCTCGGGAAATACAGGCTCTGCCTACACTGCGGCGGATGTGGTATACGCCACACCTACCTTCACACCGTCAAAGCCTGCGGTAACAGCCCATCCGGGCAACAGGCAGATCACTCTCAGGTGGGGCGCTGTATCGGGTGCCACAAGCTACAGGGTGTACAGATATGATCCCTCGACAAAGGCATATTCCTTCCTCGGAAACACCACATCGGTATCCTATACTGTATCAGGACTGTCAAACGGCGCTAAGTACGGCTTCCTTGTAAGAGCCTTCAGCGGAAACTGCGGTTCGTCCTATACCGCATCGGATGTGGTATACGCCATACCCCGTCAGTGATACACAAACATATATGAAAACATCCCATCCGGCACCGGATGGGATGTATTTTTATCATGATCAGAAGGGGTTCTTGAGCCATACCCTGTAGGGGAAGCAGCCGTTGCTCCCGACCTGTATCATCTGGCCGTAGAATACGGACGCGAGCCCTAAGAACAGGACGAATACGGCGAATTTCATCAGCTTCTTCTGCTTGAAGTGTTCATCGGCATATCCCAGAGCGGCATTCACCGTTTCGGGCAGCACCCCGAGTACGCCAGGCATAACGAAGAACAGACCGAAGCGCGATACTATGGCGTGCTTTATTCCGATGAATTCGAGAGCCACAAGGAAGAACATGCAGGCAAGATATATGGTGTTCTCGTTCTTTGCCTCATATATCCTCTTTCTGAAGATGAACA
>CACZPE010000225.1 GCA_902782875.1 uncultured Ruminococcus sp.
AGGGAATACAGCCTGCGCACCGATGATACTCCAGAATACCTCAGAGAAACAGCCGAAAGGCTTGACGGCGAGATAAAGTCGATACTGAAGGACAAGCCGAGCTTCGGAATACAGAACGCGGCAGTGATATCCGCTCTTATGGCATTTGATGAGTCACGCAAGGCCAACGAGGCGATAGACAATATAAGAGGCCAGATAAAGACCTATGTTGCCGATGCAGCTAAGGCAAGAGCGGCCAAGGACAAGCTCCAGGACCGTATAAAGGCTCTCGAGGCAACTGTTGAGCTGCTTGAAAGAGCGGTAAAAAAGCTTGAAAAGGAAAACGCAGAGCTCAAGAAAACACAGTCCCCTTTTTCGGGTGAGCAGCTCGTGCTTGAGAATACTCTCGCACCCGCTGTGACTGTATATGTAGGCGAGAAGGATGCCGAGGGCGATGGGGAAGCTGAGACTCCCGCCGATGAAAAGGATAAGGACAAGAATAAAGATACAAATAAGGAATCCGCAAAGGAGCCTGAGGCAGAAGAAAAGGACACTGCGGAAAAGGCAGAGCCTCAGAATGGCGATGAATTCTCAATAGATGATGAGATAGCGGACTATCTCGGTGACGGGCAGCCCCGTAAAAAGGGCAGGAGAAAGCGCAGATAATGGACAGACCTGAGATACTTGCCCCCGCAGGGAGCATGGAATCGCTGACAGCTGCGGTAAGATGCGGCGCGGACGGCGTATATATAGGCGGCAAACGCTTTTCCGCAAGGGCTGCCGCCGATAATTTTTCTGACGAGGAGCTTTACACGGCGGCAGAGTATTGTCATCTGCACGGTGTAAAGCTCTATCGTGCGATGAATACAGTTATATTCGACACCGAGGCGGCGGCATTCGCTGAGGATGTGCGCGTATCTGCGGATGCGGGCATAGACGGGCTTATCATTCAGGATATCGGAGCGGCATATATCGCGCGGACAGTATGTCCCGATATGCCGCTGCATGCATCGACACAGATGACCATAGAGACTCCGCTTGCGGCTGTATTTGCGTCTGAGATGGGGTTTTGCAGGACTGTTCCTGCAAGAGAGAGCTCTCTTGATATGATACGTGATATATGCGCTACAGGCGTTGAAACCGAGGTGTTCGTTCACGGCGCACAGTGTATGTGCCTTTCGGGGCAGTGCTACATGAGTGCCATGATAGGATCGAGAAGCGCTAACAGAGGGCGCTGCGCCCAGGCCTGCAGACTGCCGTTTTCAGTCGGCAGAGGCAAGGATGAACACGCCCTGAGCCTGAAGGATATGTCTCTTTTGTATCATACTAATGAGCTCATACAGGCAGGAGCGGCATCCTTCAAGATAGAGGGCAGGATGAAACGTCCCGAATATGTTGCGGCAGCAGTGACGGCTTTTCGTCATGCCGTTGACGGCAGCGGCGGCCTTGAAGAGGATATGGAGCTGCTTTCATCGGTGTTTTCCCGTTCGGGCTTTACTGACGGATATCTTATTGGGAAACCGGGACGGGAGATGCTGGGGTTTCGTACATACGAAAATGTGAAAGCTGCGGAAAGTGTGCTCCCGAAGCTGAGAGAGCTATACAAAAACGAGCGCAGCTGTACAAAGATATATTTCACATTCACAGCCCGCGAGGGAGAGCCTCTTGAAGCGGGATTTGAATGTGACGGTATCAGCGGCAGGGTCACCGGAAATATACCCGAAAAGGCTGTGAAGCGCGATACTACAGCGGAGGCTGTGGAGAAAAGCTTTTCAAAGCTTGGCGGTACGGTATATGAATACGGCGGCACACAGGCGGATATAGGGAGCGGCCTTGCGGTAAGTGCGGCTGAGCTGAACAGTCTGCGCAGGGAAATGTGTCTGCTGGCGGACAGGCTCAGGACTGAAAAATATACCCCGCATTATGATACAAAGTCCTTTGAAATGCCTGTGATAAGTGATACTGCAGACGGAAATGCATCCCTGAGAGTAAGGATATCGGAAAAAGAGCAGCTCTCTGTTGACGCGGACATGCTGCTGGTACCTCTGGAAATGATCCTTTCGGGGATTCCCTTCAGAGAGAATACGGCGGTTATCCTGCCTGCGGTGATCACTGATGAGAAGCGTCTGCTGGGGGATATAACAAAGCTTATAGATACAGGGTATACTCATTTCTATGCCGACAATTTCACTCATCTGGGTATACTCCGCACGTTCAGCGGTATACATATACACGGCGGCAGCGGACTGAATATAACGAATTCCGCAGCACTTGCAGAGCTTGCAAAGGCAGGGCTTGAGGATGCGGTGCTTTCCTTTGAGCTCAAGCGCGAGCAGATCGCAGCTATGAAGAAGCCCATACCCTGCGGTATCATAGTATACGGCAGGCTGCCGCTGATGACGGTGAGAAATATTCCGCAGAATAATCAGATATACGACCGCACAGGCCGAGTATTTCCGGTAAAGACTGAGAAAGACTATGCCCTTGTGCTAAACTGTGATACGCTTGATGTGGTCTCGTCCTTTGACGGATTCGGAGTGAGTATCGCGGAGATAACACTGTGCGATGACCCCCGTGAGGCAGCACGGCGCTTCAGGAGGCGTGAGAGCCTCACAGGCGGCGGATACACAAACGGACTATATAAAAGAGGAATAATATAACGAAAGGAGGCGGACGCGTCCAAAGTGAAAAAGAATACCAACAGTATCGCTGTAATAGCAGATGTGTTCCGCTTTCTGCTGGTACTGATAATAACACTTCTGCTGATGGCCATGGGCGTTATGCGTCTGATGAAGATACAGCTCGTTGACGGCAGCAGCTATTTTGAGAAATCACTGAGCACCACCAAGGCGGAGCAGGTGATAAGCGCTCCGAGAGGAGAAATAACCGATGCAAGAGGAGAGTATCTTGTAAGCAACAAGCTGGGCTTCAATGCTGTTATTGAGAAGGCGTTCTTTCCGTCTGAGGATTCCGAATGCAACAGGGTGGTGCTTTCCGCGGCCGATATACTCGCAGCAGACGGTGCAGCATGGAATGATGTGCTCCCCATAAGCAGGACAAGGCCCTATGAGCTTGACGGCAGTGAGAGCGAGATAAACCGCCTGAGAAAGACCACCGGAGTTCAGACCTATGCCACTGCCGAAGAGTGCATGATAGCCCTTGAAAGGCTGTACAACATCGATAGCAGCTATTCCGAGAGCCAGAGAAGGACTATAGCCGGGATACGCTATACTATGACCGTCAGGGATTTCTCCGTTGCAAACCGTTTCACTCTTGCTGAGGATATCAGTATGGGCACGGTCGTAAAGCTCAAGGAAAAGACGGCTGAGCTTGACGGAGTCGATGTATCCGAAGAAGCTGTGCGTGTGGTGAATGTGGGCGATGTGGTACCGCATCTGATAGGAACTGTAGGAGCCATATCCGCAGAGGAATACGAGGAGCTTCACGACAAGGGCTACAGCCTCAACGACAGCCTGGGCAAGGGCGGCATAGAAAAGGCTATGGAGGATACGCTCAAGGGGCAGAAGGGGCTTCGCACCTTCGAGCTTATGTCGGGAAACGTCATAGGCGACGAGATGACCACAGAGGCACGTCCCGGCAACAGCATCAAGCTCACGATAGACAGCGATTTTCAGAGAAAGACACAGAAGATACTGGTAAATCATATCAACTGGCTCAATAATCAGTCTTACTATGATGCAAAGGGAACGGACGCGGATGCGGGAGCGGTAGTCGTGCTCGATGTGAAGAGCGGCGCTCTGCTGTCTGCTGCTACATATCCGACATATAACCTTATCGATTATATCAACGATTACTCATCGGTCGCAAACGGAGCGAATGCCCCGCTGACCAACAGGGCGACATCGGGCAGATACCGCCCGGGCTCTACCTTCAAGACGGTAACAGCAACGGCGGCTCTCAATGAGAGTATAATCGGCCCTTCGGATACCGTCAACTGTACAAGATACTATACTTACTGGGAGGACTGGGTGCCTCCTCCGGAGTGTACGGGCTTTCATCAAAGGCTCAATGTGGTGTCGGCGCTGAGAGAGTCCTGCAATATCTTCTTCTATGATGTGGGCCGCATTATGGGAATAGACACTCTTTCGTCCTATGCTTCAATGTACGGACTGGGCGAGGAGATGGGGCTTGAGATCGGCAGAGACATCAAGGTCGGATACGTGGCCAATCCCGAGACCTTTGAGGATAACGGACTGGTATGGCAGGAGGGTAATGTCATACAGGCGGCCATAGGTCAGTCGGATACCTATGTCACACCGCTTCAGATGGCGGCACAGGCTATGACCATCGCAAACAAGGGTGTACGCTACAATACTTATATGGTAGACAGCATATACTCCTATAATATGGATGAGCTTATCTGCAGGACCGAACCGACTATAGCATGTACCATACCCGATAAGACGGGATATACTTTCTATACCGTCACCGAGGGCATGAAGGAAGCGGCGGCGTTTGAGCAGTACACGCTTTATCCGAGAAACAGCGATTATTATACCGACAGCTACCTGCTTACGGATCTTCCGCGCTCAGCTGCGATAAAGACAGGTACCCCGCAGATGACATCAAAGAATGATACAAGCTCTGCTTTCATAGGTTTCTATCCTGCAAATGATCCTGAGATCGCTTTTGCGGGCTTCATAGAGCACGGCGAGTACTCAAAGCTCATGATAAAGGATATCATAGAGGCATACTACAGCGAGGACTTCCATATCGGCGACCTCCCGGAGACAAAGGATCCCACAGAGATACTTTCCGATGCTATCGTTACCGAGGCGGCTACTCTTCCTACATATACCTATACCTCCGAGACCGAGGAGGAATATGAGGAGTACGAGCAGTACGAGGACTACACATCCGACAGCGGTGAGACAGAGGACGCTTCGCAGACAGATGCTTCCGGTGAGCCTTCCGAGACTGCGGCTCCCGAAGAGCAGGTACAGACAGAAGTGCCCTATACGGAATACGATATTTATGAGCCTGAACCCGCACCGACACAGACATCGTTCTATGACCCCGGGCTTCACTGGTTCGACAGGGAATAGACGTAAAGGTTTCATCATAAACCGTGATTTTTTACAAATCACGGTTATTTTTTTGTGTATTCTATTGACAAAATGCTGTAATAGTGATAGAATATATGATGAAAAACAACGGTATGCACTGTCTGATGTAGCGGAGGTCGGTTATGGCTGAAGAAGAACTTAAGAAGCTGATAGGTGAGATAATCTCATTATGTGACCCCATGTATGTGTATCTTGTTTCGACAAAGCGCAACAACAGGGGAGAAGTCACTTCGGTGAAGCTGTGTGTGGTCGTTGACGATGTTCTTGTTCCGTCCGAACAGGAAAAGAGACTGCTCATAGAGACGGATACTCCGATACCGATAGATTTTATCGTATATAACATATCCGACTGGAACGAGTATGCCTGTGAGGACTATTCTTTTGCATACCGTGTCGAGAACGGCGGTGAGAGACTGTATGTCAAGAGCGAGTAGAAAAGGTGACAGCAAGCGCTACTATGACTGGATATATCACGCCTGGCTCGATCGCATGGCGGCTGAGGAGCTGTCCAAAAACAAGAAGCTGTATGATGTCAGTGCATTTCACTGTCAGCAATGCATAGAAAAGGGACTGAAGGGATATCTGCTGTACAAGAGCAGACACCTTCTTGACGGACATAACCTGACATGGCTCTGCAAGCAGGCAGCTATGCTCGATGAAGGGTTCATACCGTGGATCGACGAGAGCGCTGTGCTAAACAGGTTCTATATAGAAACCAGGTATCCTGCGGATATACCGCTTGATATAGACGATGATACCATGAATTCGCTGCTGTATATGAGCAGTAATATGCTCGACTTTATATGCGAATCCACGGGATTTGACTTCAACAGTTATCATAAGCGCAAAAGAAGGGTGACGGAAACTGCTATATGATAGATATACATACACATATATTCCCCGATGAGATAGCGGCAAAGGCTGTTGAAAAGCTGAGGCTCGGCGTAGAAGAAGCGGACTGCGGGTATAAAGGAATAGTATATTCCGACGGTACAGCCGCTGACCTTCTGCGGGTGATGGACAGGGCAGGAGTGGAAAGATCGGTGCTGCTGCCTGTTGCGACCAGACCGTCACAGCCCGAAAGCATAAACAGGTGGACGATGTCTCTTGATAATGACCGACTGATCCCTTTCGGAGCGTTTTATCCCGAAAGGGGAAAGGATCAGACAAAAGAACTGGAACATCTGGCGGAAAACGATTTCAGGGGAATAAAGCTCCACGGTGACTATCAGGATTTCTATGCGGATGATGAGCATATGATACCTGTATACAGAAAGTGTGCGGAGCTTGGGCTGG
>CACZPE010000226.1 GCA_902782875.1 uncultured Ruminococcus sp.
ATCTAAGAGCGTATCCCATGGTCTGCCGTCACGCACTGCGGTATAAAGCTCGCCCGATTCACAGGCACTTCCGACGATAAGTCCCTCCCTGTGGGTTATCAGCTCCGACATGGGTATCCTGGGTCTGCGGCTGTAATATTGTATATGCCCCATCGAAACAAGCTTGTAAAGATTTTTGAGACCTGCATTGTTCCTGCAGAGCAGTATCTGATGATAGGGGCGCAGAGTTTTCGGGTCAACGTGGCTTACAAGAGAATTGATCTCGCTTATATTCTTGCAGCCGTTCTCTTCGATAAGCCTGTTTGCGAGCTTTATATATATGCGTCCGAGCATTTTTGCATCCTCAAATGCTCTGTGGTGATCGAATTCACCGAGCTGCAGATGCTTTGCCACAATGTTCAGCTTGTGCTTTTTCAGCTCCGGGAGCATACTTCTGCACATAACTACAGTATCTATTACAGAAAATCTGAAATCTATTCCCTGACGCAGACATTCAGCCTTTATAAAGGAAGTGTCGAAGCCTGCGTTATGTGCAATGAGAACAGGCGATTCTCCGCAGTACTCAATAAAGTCGAGAAGCGCCTGACGTTCGGACTTCGCTCCGTCAACGTCTGACTGCTTTATGCCCGTGAGCTTTGTTATCCTTTCGGGGATGGATCTTTCGGGATCAACAAATGTGGAGAAGGTATCACAGAGCTCTAAGTCTTTCAGTCTTACCGCGCCGTATTCTATTATCCTGTCATCCTTGGCGGAAAAGCCTGTGGTCTCAAGGTCAAAGACAATGACCTCTCCCTTTATCGGCACGTCCTTGTATACCTTTACAGCCTTTACGGTATCATTTACCGAATATGCCTCACAGCCGTATATTATCTTCAGATCGCCGCCGTTTTTGCGTATATCATCACAAGCCGCCGCCGCATCGGGGAATGCCTGCACCCCGCCGTGATCGGTGATCGCCATTGCCTTGTGGCCCCATGATGCGGCACGCTTTATAAGCTCCTCAACAGGTGTTATGGCATCCATAGCAGACATATTTGTATGCATATGCAGCTCCACACGCTTTTCGGGAGCATTGTCCGTGCGCTTCTTGCGCTGCACGAGCATAATGTCGTTTGCAAAGAATACGAATTCCTTCTCGAAGGTGTCGAATTCGCATTTTCCTCTTACAATGACGGTAGAGCCCTTTTTTATCTTTGAGAGAAGGTTTTCGTCTTCCTTGTTCTCAAAGCTCTTTATATTCACAGAGCCTGTGTAATCTGTCAGGCTTATGGTGGTTATGCGCTTTTCCTCGCCTTTTTTGTTCCTGATCTCCTTTTCCTGATAGTCAAACACATCACCCCATATGGTAACGCCGTTTTTAGGCTCGCAGAGATCGCCTATACTCGTTACGGTATCGGAATAGATATGTCTTCCTTTGACTATTTCCGCACCGTCGCTCATTACGGGTATATTATTGAAATCGACGGTAACGAACTTTTCATCGGAGAGTCCTGTTGTCATCGGTATCTCGGGAACATATTCCCCGGGTACGGGCAGTACCTCCTCATATGCAGCGCGCATCTGCTCATCGCGGTCATCGGTCTGTTCCTTTTTGATGAGCTTTATCTCATATCGTCTGGAGTACTGTGCGAATATCTCATCGGAGAGCAGCTTTTCAAAGCCCTGCATGGACAAAAGATTGACGCCCCCCTTGCGTATCTCTATGCAAAGGGTGCTGTCCTCGGTATAGTAGAAGGCCTTGTCAAAATGTCCGTTTATCACGGGCATTTTCTTTTTCAGCTTCTTTATTATATCAGCAGTGCAGCGGGCATCGAACATATCCGGAGTGTATCTGCATTCAAGCGAGAGCAGGTCAAGCTTCATCGCTGCCGCACCGCTGTGCTCAAAGGCAGATATGTTGTCAAAGCTCATAGGCTGGGCAAATTTTGCATAGACGAGCAGCTTTTTCCCGTCCTCACTGTGAGAAAGCTTCAGAAGCTCGCCTTTGCTGATAGGGTTCGGCATATCAAATGCACTGCCGAACAGTTCCTTTATATTCAAGAGTCTTTCCTCCTGATCTTCTCTATTTCGAGCATAAGTCTGTCAAGTGCCTCTTCCTCGCTGACACGGCATATCTTTTCTCCGTGCCTGAATATTACAGCACATCCGTCACCGCCTGCTATGCCGATATCGGCTTCCCTTGCTTCTCCGGGGCCGTTTACAACGCATCCCATAACGGCTACGGTTATATTATCGGGTATATCCCTGATACGTTCCTCTACTTTTTTGGCAAGACCGATAAGGTCTATCCTGGTTCTTCCGCAGGTAGGGCAGGAGACAAGTCTTGCGCCGTCATAAAGACCTATGGAGCGAAGGATATCCTTTGCTGCATATATTTCCTTCACAGGATCGTCTGTAAGGGATACTCTGACTGTCTCACCTATACCGTCACACAGAAGAGAGCCTATCCCCACGGCAGAGCTGATTATACCCATACGCTCAGTACCCGCCTCGGTAACACCGAGATGAAGCGGATAGCAGGTCTTTTCTCTTGCAAGCCTGTAAGCTGCGATCATAGTCCTGACATCCGAGGACTTGAGAGATATGACTATATCATCAAAGTCATATCTTTCCAGCAGGGCAGCATGTCCGAGGGCACTTTTCACAAGCGCCTCCGCGCAGGGAGAACCGTATTCGGCGAGTATCTCCTTTTCAAGAGATCCAGAGTTTACACCTATCCTTATGGGTATATTCCTTGATCTGCATGCATCCGCAACAGCCTTTATCCTGTCAGGAGAACCGATATTGCCGGGGTTTATCCTTATTTTGTCAACTCCTGCCGCTGCACATCCGAGTGCTATGCGGTAGTCAAAATGTATGTCAGCTACAAGGGGGATATTTATTTCCTTCTTTATAGCTTCGACAAGGCGGATATTATCTTCTTTCGGTACAGATACGCGTACTATCTCACAGCCTGCTGCTTCGAGCTCCTTTGCCTGTCTTACATTGCCCTCAACGTCATCCGCAGGTACATTGAGCATAGACTGTATATATATTTTTCCGCTGCCGAGCTCACAGGAGCCGACTCTGACTTTTTTTACGGTCATATCCTCACCTCATGTAGAATACAGATGCTGTATCCGCCGGGGGAACGATTATATTCTTTATATCATTGAATGTGACGGCGAGCATCAGAAGCATCAGCAGAGCAAAGCCGACGAAGTGGACCATACCCTCTTTTTCAGCGCTGATGGGCTTTCTTCTTACAGCCTCAACAACCAGGAATATAAATCTTCCGCCGTCAAGTGCGGGTAGGGGAAGAAGATTGAATATACCAACGTTCACGCTTATAAGCATAGCAAGCTCGAGAAGAAAATCAGGATCAAAGCCTGTCTCCTTTGCAGTCTGGGATATTGCTGATACTATGCCTACAGGTCCCTGAAGCTGGTTGAGACCGTACTTACCAAGTATAAGATCCTTGAGTGATACTACCACAAGTCTGCCGCAGTAGAAGAATTTGGCCGCAGACTGGGGAAGTATGTTCTTTATGGTTATATCCTTTGAATATACCTTGAAATCATAGTTGAGCGTCCTGCCGCCGTTTCCGTCATCGGTAAGAGAGAACGCCACACGCTCGATGTTTATCTTTTCACCGTTTCTGTCGATCACAAAGCTGAAGACGCCGTCTTCATCGCTTCTGAGCTGATATATGATATCTTTTGCGGTGAACATGCGCATACCGTTCATTTTTATGATCTTGTCGCCTTCCTGCATATGCATTGCGCAGTCAGTGCCCTGTACTACCTCGGCGATCTCGGTGGAGATATATTTGCCGTCAAAGCATAATATCACTGCACCCAGTATGAATCCTGTGATAAGGTTCATAGTAGCACCTGCGACTATGACCGCCATTCTTTTCCATACTGATTTGTTTCTGAAATTGTTTACGTCATTGGCTTTGGCTTCATCGTCCTCACCCATGGCGCAGTAGCCGCCGAGAGGAAGTGCCCTTATGCTGAAAAGCGTATTCTTTCCCTGCTTCTTGAATATGGCAGGACCCATGCCTATCGAGAATTCATGCACGTCTATGCCGCATTTTCTTGCGACGATATAGTGGCCGAATTCATGTATCGTTACTATAGCACCGAAAATAAGGGCGGCGCACAGGATCGATAAGAAAGTATTCATCAAAGCGCCTCCTACCGTGAGTATTTCTCAGTGATGTATTCCCTGGCCTTTTTGTCGGCTGCGAGGATAGCCTCGAGAGAATCAGATCCTGTCAGGGGAACGTCATTGAGTGAAGCATTCACTCCATCGAATATATCGGTGAAAGCGATCTTTTTCTCAAGGAAAAGCTCCACCAATTTTTCGTTTGCTCCGTTTATCACAGCGCCTGCGGTCGTGTCGGGCTTTTCAGCGGCACAGAGAGCAGCCTTAAGACAGGTGAATGTCTTTCGGTCGGGCTTTGAGAATGTAAGCGATGCTATATCCGTAAGCGACAGGGGAGCGGTCGTGGTCTCAAAACGCTCGGGATAGGTAAGCGCAAACTGTATCGGTATCGTCATATCGGGAACGCCCAGCTGCGCTATCACAGCGTTGTCGCAGAATACAACAGCAGAGTGTATCACACTTTGCCTGTGTATGACGATCTCGACCTGTGAGGGCGGTATGTTGAAAAGATGACACGCTTCTATAAGCTCAAATCCCTTGTTCATGAGAGTAGCGCTGTCTATCGTTATCTTGTGTCCCATGTTCCAGTTGGGATGCTTCAGCGCCTGCTCCGGTGTGACGGAAACAAGGTCATCCCTTGTCTTTCCGAGAAAAGGTCCGCCTGATGCTGTGAGTATGATTCCCTTGAGCTGACGCGCGGAATCTCCTCTTGCAGACATAAGGCTCTGCATTATGGCACTGTGCTCACTGTCTACAGGCAGTATATCAACTCCTTGCTGTTTTGCAAGCTTCATGATATAGCTGCCGCCTGCAACAAGGGTCTCCTTGTTGGCAAGTGCGACCTTTATACCTGCTCTTATAGCCGCATCTGTCGGGAGAAGGCCCGCTGCGCCGACTATGGCGTTTACGGTACAGTCTGCGCCCGTGTCTGCTGCACAGCTGCAGAGTCCTTCTATACCGGAGATGACTTCGGTGCCTGTACCGAAAAGCTCATCCTTAAGCGGCTTTTCGAGCATTTCATCGAATATGCATACTCTTTTTATATCAAATTCCCTTGCGGCTGCGGCAAGCGCAAGATGATTTCTCTGCACTGCTGCAGTATGTATCCTTATATCGGGATATCTGCGGCATATTTCAAGTGTCTGTGTGCCTATGGAACCTGTCGCGCCGAGAAGATTTATCCTTGTCTGTTTCATGTTAACGATCCTTTATTTAAATGGAATTACCGTACAGATGTGATCTGTACGGTGATAGACATTATGATATACTGCTTACGAATATATTTCCGCCGAATGCATTGAAAACAAACATAGTAAACGGAAGAACGAAATATACGCTGTCAAATCTGTCAGCAAATCCGCCGTGTCCGGGGAAGAACGTTCCGTAGTCCTTTATGTTGTATTCACGCTTGATAAGTGAAGCGGAAAGATCGCCGAATATGCTAATGATACCTGCGGCAATGACTGTAAGGCTCAGCGCAAGATAGTTGACGCTGAAAATATATCCCCGCGAAGCCTGTACCTTGCAGTAGATCGCCGCATATATGACAAATACTATCGCAGATATTACCAGACCTCCGACAGCGCCCTCGATAGTCTTCTTGGGCGAAATATCGGGGCAGAGCTTGTGCTTGCCCATAGCAGAGCCTACGAAATATGCTCCCGCATCGGGCACCCATGCCGCCATAAGGGACATTACCACATAACATACACCGTGTACGGGACTGAGCTTTACGAGCGATATAAGACAGTTGCAGCTGAGTGTGACCAGACAGGTCACGGTCAGCATAATAGCAAGCTTGGAAAATGACAGCTTCTTGTTGTCGGCCACGAATCCCGCAAACATAAGAAATACTATGACACAGGCGATGAAAAGCTTCCATATGTAGCCTATACCGTCAAACCAAGACATAAACGGTATTGCTACCGCGAATATCTCACAGAATATATAATGTACGGGAAAAAACTTGAATCCTGTCTGGCACGCTGTGAGCATTTCGTGCACACTTATCGCCGTTATTATACAAACCACTATAGGGAATATGAGCGTGTTATGCAGGAACATTATCGCTATGCCGACTGATATGCCGATCACAGCGGTAAGTATTCTTTGTGCCATAATCAGATACCTCCGAATCGCCTTGTTCTTCTTTTGTATTCATCGAGTGCCTTGTGAAGCTCTTTTATATCAAAATCGGGCCACAGCACATCAGTGAAGTAAAGTTCGGAATACACCGACTGCCACATAAGAAAGTTTGATAGTCTTTCCTCTCCGCTCGTGCGTATAATAAGATCACAGTCGGGAGCAGGATATGTATAGAGCTCTTTTTCTATAGTCAGTTCATCTATGTCTTCGGGAGATATCTCTCCATGAGCGGCTTTTTCTGCGATACGTCTTGCAGCTCGGACTACTTCATCCCTGCCGCCGTAATTCATTGCAAGCATGATGGTAAATCCTTCTATATCAGCAGTATCTTTCTCAAGCTTTTCCATTTTGTGCTGTAAGCTTTCGGAAAATGCAGACTTGTCGCCGAGGAATATCAGCCTTGATTTGTCAAAGCGGGCAAATGCCTCGTCAAGATATTCGTCGAAAAGCTTCATCAGCACATCGACTTCCGCCTGCGGACGCCGCCAGTTCTCCGTAGAGAACGCATAGCAGGTCACATAGCGTATGCCTATCCTGCGGCATTCGTCAAGAAGCTTTCGCATAGCTTCGGCACCGGCCTTATGGCCGAAGGTGCGGGGCATGCCCCGCTTTTTGGCCCAGCGTCCGTTGCCGTCCATAATAAACCCGATATGTACGGGAAGATCATTTGTATCTATTTTTTTATCCTCCGGTTTATAACGATGCTATTGAATTTAAAATATCGTTGAGTAAAACAAGATCGGGCGACAGATGATATATCACACCTGCAGTCAGTATGACCGCACCGACCACGCGAACAGCGATAACAGCGTATCTGTTCAGTCTGTCAGTGACCGTTTTTGATGTCATCAGAAGCAGAAGTAACACCCCGAGCGGGATCACTATACTGCGAAGAGCGGCAGCGGCGAATGAGAATACTACTATGCCGAGAAAAACATAACCGACAATAGTAAGCATTTTATTCGGGGAGCGGCTTTCATCGGGACTTTTATCAGGTATCAGTTTAAAGATCGCTGTACCGAGCGCAAAGAAAGTTCCCTTGAAAACTATGAAAATAATAGGCGCGATAATGAATGCTATTATGATTACAGCAACAAATACCATGCCTATAAATCCCATAGCCAAACCTCCAGTAATGCCTTCTTCTTGTGTCTGGCGGCTATACCCGTATATACAAGAGCGGCAACGATCGTCACAGTTATCACAAATACAATGGAAAATAATAAGATGAATGCCATAACTGTTTACTCATTCAGAAAATAATACACCCAGAAAGCTATTAAGATCAACGATATAACTGTGCCTGTGCAGATTGACAGAATGCCGAATATGCGCAGGATGATACGGTGCTTTTCCTGTGAAGATCTGTTGCCTGCGATAAGCATTATCACCCCGCCTGCAATAAGCGCAAGAGCGATCACAGCCGGTATAATGCTTAACGTCAGGTACATCAATGTATAGTAATCCATATCTCTGATCAAAAGGATTATGCCGTATCAGACAGTCATTACTTCCTTTTCCTTCTCGGCAACTTCCTTGTCAACAGACTCTATAGCCTTGTCTGTTACCTTCTGGAGTTCCTTTTCGAGATCCTTCATATCATCCTCTGTGATCTCGTTGTTCTTCTTCTGAGCCTTTATCTTGTCCATGATATCGCGGCGTGCGTTTCTTATGGTTACCTTAGCCTGCTCGCCGTCGTTCTTTACCTGCTTTACCAGTTC
>CACZPE010000227.1 GCA_902782875.1 uncultured Ruminococcus sp.
CCGATTTCATGGCTTCATCTGCTTCTCTTATCTTTTTTATATTCAAATCAATCCTGTGCTTTACCACAAAACCTACAGATCCGCAGCCTATGAGAAAGCTTAGCAGTACGATCAGCAGCATCGGCAGATCCGAGAACAGAGGATACAGCACCATAAATGCAGCCAGGGTTATGCCGAGAGCAGATGCGACAGCTGTTACTATATTGATCCCGTCATACTTATCCGGATAACATGACCAGGGCTGGAGCTTACCGCATTTTCCGCAGTGTATCGAAATGTACCGCAGGAATGTTTTGTTATACTGACGTGCCTTGAGAGCCCGCTCGGTCTCATTGAACCTTGCGGAAAGATTATATCCTGCCGCGCTCTGTGCGTGCCGGCGGGCAGACGCTGCTCCTATGCCGTATGGCGCCGCGTCGGACCCGGTTGTCTGCAGATGTGCCTCATAATTCTGCTCATATCCGCAGAAAGGGCATACATACTCCAGCATGAACCCGCCCTGAGCAGCTGCCGTGTATCTCTCCTGCCAGTATATCAGCATCCTGCGTTCCTTTCGTCAAACCCTGTCGAGAGACCGCATACCCTGTGCCCGTCAAGGTCGTATATCTCGAATACACCGTCTTTGTATATGACATATGTCGGCGGATTGCCGTTCTTTGGCAGTGATAAAGAGCCTGTGTTGATATAGAATATGCCGTTTTTCTGCTCGGCTCTGTAAATATGGGTATGTCCGCTTATGACAACATCGCCGCTGCTGATGTTCGGCATGTTCTCTATGTCATAGAGATGTCCGTGGGTGCAGAATACCATCCTGCTGCCGAGCCACATGGTCATATAGTCTGCCATAACCGGGAATTCAAGCACCATCTGGTCGACCTCAGCCTCACAGTTGCCCCTGACGCAGAGAAGGTTTTTTTTCACACCGTTGAGCATGGATATTACCGCCTTAGGGTCATACCTGTCGGGCAGATCGTTTCTCGGACCGTGATAGAGCAGGTCGCCGAGGAGTATCAGCTTTTCGGGACGTTCTTCTTCGTATCTGCGCAGCATTGCTTCACAGCTGCTTGCAGAGCCGTGTATATCGGATGCGAACATCAGCTTCATAGTATCGTCCTTTCTGTAAAGCAAGATGCCCGTAAAATACGGACATCCTGGGATTTATCGCTGTACACGTTCACCGCTCATCGTAATGAGCTTGTCGAGCAGTTCACTGTAGGATATGCCGAAATTCTCCATCAGCTTGGGATACATGCTTATAGATGTGAATCCGGGCATGGTGTTTATCTCATTGAGGTATACCGTGCCGTCCTCTGTGAGGAAGAAATCCACTCTCGAAAGGCCGAAGCAGCCGAGGGCCCTGAAGGCCTTGACTGCGGTATCCCTTATCTCCTTGGCGCTTTCGGGGGATATGTCAGCAGGTATCTTAAGTCCCGACGTACCGAGGATGTATTTAGCGTCGTAATCATAGAAATCATTGCAGGAGATTATTTCGCCCACCTCTGATGCAAACGGGTTGTCTGTGCCGAGAACAGCGCATTCTAGCTCTCTGCCCTTTATGTATTCCTCGATGATTACCTTCCTGTCATGTGTGAAGGCAAGCTTTACGGCGTTTTTGAGGTCCTCGAAGCAGGTAGCCTTATTGACGCCGACAGAGGAGCCGCTTGACGCAGGCTTTACAAACAGGGGGAATTCCAGATCGTTGACTATATCCTCGCAGATACTGTCAAGACGTTCGAGCTCTGACTGTCTTATGGTGCGGTAGCGTGCCATATGTACGCCGTTGTATTCAAGCACGGTATGGGTATAGTGCTTGTCCATGCAGGCAGCTGATGCAAAGCATCCGCAGCCTACATAGGGTATTCTTGCCATATCAAGAAGGCCCTGTATAGTGCCGTCCTCGCCGTACTTTCCGTGAAGCACGGGGAATACAGCATCTACCTTTATTATATTGATCTCGCCGTCAAGTATCGTGGCTATACCGCCGTAAAGAGGGTCGGGGAGTATGGCTGCGGGTACATTGTCTGTGTTGAGCTCCCACTTATCCGACTTTATGGACTCCACATCTCCGGGGTAGAAATACCATCTGCCCTTTTTGGTTATACCGATCGGTATA
>CACZPE010000228.1 GCA_902782875.1 uncultured Ruminococcus sp.
ATATTTACAGCCTCCTTGTCTTGATCACTTTACGGTAATGAGTGAACGAAGTACGCCGTCTGTGATTCTGAGAACTCTGTCGAGCTCGGCAGGGAACTCGGGATCAGATGTGAATGTGTACAGCACATAGTAGCCGTCGGGCTGATAGTCGATCTCGTAAGCGAGCTTTCTCTTGCCCCATTCATCAACGTTCTCGAGAGTTGCGGAAGACTCTATCATGTTCTTGAACTTCTCGACAAGCGCCTTGATACCGTCCTCTCCCTTGTTGAGAGAGAAAATGACCATGATCTCATAGGATGCAGTTGTCTTTGCCATTATAAGCACCTCCTCTTGGATTACGCCCGTCATCGTATACGAGCGAGGATAACAGATTGATTATATCACCGCAGAGATGATTTGTCAAGTGTGAATGTGAATTTTTACAAATCCGATAAATTCCGCCATGTATACGGCGGATTTATGCATATTTTAACAGGGCTTAGGGTATAGGGTTTAGGGTTTAGTTATTCGTCATTCCCCTATGTCAAAGCAGATAAACCTTATCGCAGTGCGCTCCTCGCCGTTTATCTCTATCTTGCCGAATACGGGCGAGCAGGCGAGGTTTATGCCCACAGGAGCAAGATAGCCCCTTGCCACGGCAATGGCCTTTACTGCCTGATTTGTAGCGCCTGCGCCGACCGTCTGAACCTCTACCTTGCCGTCAGAGCGCATAACGCTGGCGATCGCACCTGCGACCATATTGGGGGCGGAATTTGCCGATACCTTGAGTATTTCCATGAAATTACCTGCTTTCTCTTATCTGTATTCTCTTCAAAGACACAGCCGTGCCTGTCTTTTCGTTTATCTCGATGATCACTCCGCAGAATATCTGCTTTCCCTCTGCTTCGGTAAATCTTACCGGTGTTTTGTATTTCTGCCTGGTTATCGCAAGCTGCGGGTCCACTCCGAGCACGGACAGCTCCGTGCCGCACATGCCCGCATCGGTGATATACGCCGTACCTCCGGGGAGTATCATCTCATCTGCTGTCTGCACATGAGTATGCGTGCCTATAACTGCGGATACTCTGCCGTCAAGATAGAAGCCCATGGCTTTTTTCTCGCTCGTTGCCTCCGCGTGAAAATCGACTATGATATTTTTTGTTTCAGCCTGTGCGATAAGTCTGTCGGCACATGTGAAGGGATTATCCAGCGCATCCATGAAGGCAGTGCCGCAGAGATTTATCACCGCTACGGAATACGCCCCCTTGTCTATGATGCACATGCCTGTGCCCGCCGTGCCCTCGGGATAGTTTGCGGGGCGCAGCAGAGAGCTTTTCTCGTCATAGGCGTTTACAAATTCCTGCCGCCTGAAGCAGTGATTGCCTGTGGTTATTACATCTGCAAAGGTAAAGAGCGACTCCATCGACTCATAGGTTATGCCGTTGCCGTCTGCGGAGTTCTCACCGTTGATTATCACAGCGTCTATCTTTTCATCCTGTTTTATCCTGCGGACCGACTGTGAAGCAAAGGCACAGCCCCTGCTGCCGACAACGTCACCGCCGAAAAGTATTTTCATCGTATTGGCCTTTCTTTATGTCAGAGTATAGTGCGGAGGATTATATTCCGTATTTTCCAAGGACATCGGCGAGATGGGCTCTGAAGCCTTCTCTCACGCTGTCCGGGGCGATTATCTCCGCCTTGCTGCCGAATGAGCACATCCAGCCGTAAAACGCCGCACTGGGGATGATATCCACATTTATCGTGAAGCAGTTCTCCGCGGCGGGTATCATCATAGTGTCTGCGCCGAAGCGGTCGATGACGGCATTGGCAAGGGAATTGTCAAAACGCATCTTGACCTTGCATCTGTCTCCGCTGAACATGGAGAATGCCGTGCTCATGAAGTCCGTGAGCCTGAAGTTCCCGGGGACGGGTACAGCGGCATTTCCCGTAAAGACCACCTGATCCATCTTGTCCACCCTAAAACAGGCAGGCGACTGCGGCCTTTTTTCGTAATAGGCGACCATATAGTATGAGCCGTCGTTCCATGTCAGCGCATAGGGTGAACAGATCCTTACGCCGTCGCGGTACTGACGTTTTTTCTCATAGGTAAGGTCGAAATATCTGAAGGATATCTCCTTCTTTTCCTTTATCGCACGGCTTATGGTGTCTATATTGGGGTATATCCGCTCATTGCCTGATTTTACGCGGTTCGGCACGAATACATTGCTGTCTATGTCCTCGCCGTTGTATCTGCTCGTAAGGCTTCTGAGCTTCTTTATCAGGGTACGGGATTTCTTCTCTGTGATAAATCTCGACGAAGATACCGCATCTGCAAGGAGTTTGAGCTCCGCGGGCTCGAAAATACCGTTCTTGAAATAGTAGTATTTCTTCTTGTCCATGCGTTTGTATGCAAGGGGGTATCCGTTCATTTCAAGCAGCGCCAGATCATCGAGAAGAGTTTTTCTGTTGGCGTTTATATCGCGCTCCGCAAGCTTTTCGGACAGGTCATAGACTGTAAGGCAGTGATCCTCATCGGTCTGGGCGGTAAGGATATTGATAAGCTCGGGCAGCTTCATTTTCTGGCGCATTCCTGCTTCCTTGTTCGGCATGACACATCCTCCTTTTGCAAAAGCTGTACTGGCTCAGAACCTGTGCCGCAGGCAAAGGCTATATGTCAGATATTCTCGCGGGAGTCAGTATTATATACATATTATCATAACATATAGAAAAAAGCAATATATCACCTTTGACAAAAAACGCTCCTTTTGTCGTGAAACTTACACAATTACATATGAAACATACAGGTGCTGCGGACAGAAAAATCCCTGTCTGCGCATCAACGCGGGACAGGGATCTTAATTCACTTCATTATAACAGTACCGTTTGTGAGGTGACGTTCCTTCTTGTCGCTGCCGACAACTATGAGGCGGCCTTCATCGTCAATTCCCTTGCATTCAAAGCGCTCTATGCTGTCGCCTGTATCTATGTCTATGATCTTGCCTGTGAGTATCGAGCGCCTGCGGTATTCGTTCATGAACTCGGGATCGTTCATCGTAGTTATACGCGCTTCAAGACGGTCGAGTATCTTGGCGCAGAGCCTGGAACGGTTGACGGTCTCTCCCTTTTCAATCCTCAGGCTGGTGGCCTTGTCATCGAGCCCCTTGGGGAAGAAACCGTTATTGACGTTGAGGCCTATGCCTATAACGGCGTAATCAAGACATCCCTGTTCAACGTTTATGGATGCCTCGGTGAGTATGCCGCATACCTTTTTGCCGCCTATATATATGTCGTTGACCCATTTTATGCCGCACTCGAGCCCTGTGATGATCTCTATCGCCTCAGCGACTGCTACCGCCGAGCATGCGGTGATATTGGCGGTCTGCTTTATATCAAACGGAGGACGCACGATAACGCTCATATATATACCCTGATTGCCCGGGGAATGGAAGCTCCTGCCGTGTCTGCCCCTGCCCTCGGTCTGCTGCTCTGCAATTATGGTATGGCCGTTGGCGGTGCCTATCTCTGCGAGCTTTTTGGCAAAAGTGTTGGTGGAATCAATGGTCTTGAAAACATCCATCTTTCTGCCGTACTCAACGGTCTCAAGGTGACTTTTTATAGACGGCTCGTTGAGAAGGTCGTTTTCACTGGTGAGACAGTAGCCTCTGTTGGTTACCGCATGTATAGTATACCCCTCTTCACGCAGCTGAGTTACAGCTTTCCACACGGCACTTCTTGTCATACCCAGGGTTTCGGCCATTTTGTTGCCGGATATGCTCCTGCCCCTGTTTTCCTCCAATATTTCAAGTACCTTGTCCTTAAGAGCCATATTACAGAGCCCCTTTCATACTCAAATCTCAAAATCACTCACAATATATCTGAAAATCGCTGTATTATAGCTATATTACGACGATGTGCATTACGAATAATCTACTCACACTATTAATCACGAATATTTTTTTACACATCTCATTTTATTTATTATACTCGTAAAACGCAAAAAAATCAAGACATTTTTTAAATTTCTTTCAAAAATTTGAAAATCGAAATACACGTTATACGGTTCTTACTTTTTATTATCAGAAAAATCAAAAAAACTATGTACTTTTCTGTAGGTTTGTGATATAATAATAGCTGTATGTATTTTGTACAGTAAACGGAGGACAGACATGGACAGGCTCAGCCGTCTTGTTATAGATAAGCCGACAGACGACCGCTTCAACAGACTTTTCAGGTCTGAGGCAAAGAAGCGGGGATTCACTGTTGCAAAGATAAGGGATAACTACTGCTCGGTGAGCGACGGCGAGCGTTCACTCAAGTTTGATATATCACCTGAAAAATACGCCTTTGCCCGTACCCGCTCCGTGGCTGAAGCGCAGAAAATGGCAGACAGGGTGACGGCTGATTTTGAGGTGCTCGACCGCATGGTATCATTCACCAACGGGCAGAACTTCCTGCGATTTTTGCTGATACACGGCGGAGAAGTCAAGAAGGGCATGATAACCTCCGATTTCTACGGCGGACTGAAAAGAGTGCTCTGCACCACCAGCGATGATATACACGCCAGGATACTTGATGAGAAATATCTGCGCGAATGGGACACACCTGCGGAGGTGCTCTTCTCTGTGGCGGACAGGAATATGTCAAGAGCGATGGACAAGCTGGTTTTCAACGAGGGAGTGCTCGATGAGACCGGCAATATCAGATTTATGGAGTTTATGACCGAAAGCAGCGGCTTTGCGCCTGCAATGATCGCCTGCTCGGGGTTTTACGACTTTGTGCGTGCGCATCTGGGGAACAGATTTCTTGTGATAGCGCCGTCTAAGGATGTGGTAGCTGCCGTGACGGAGCCTGCCGCGAATATATACAGCCGCTTCAGGGATCTGGTCACTGAAAACAACCGCTGGTCATCAGACCCGCTTACAACGGCGGTGCTGCTGTATACTCCGCAGGGGACGGAGACGGTTGATATTTTCCCGGATATATGAGTTTTTACGGCGTTGCTAATATTCTCCAAAGGAGCATATATATGAGAAAAATGAAAAATGACGAGAAGAAGCTTGTACTGCGTATCCTGATGCTTATACTTGCAGTATCAATGATACTCGGATATGTTCTTCTCCCGCTCGGTCAGTCTGCAACTGCATCGGCTGAAGGGGTCACTGAAGTTGAAGTGGCCTCCTTCACCACGGGCGGCCTTGCTGCTGCGATAGAGACAGCAAAGGACGGTACAGACCTCAACAATGTGACGGGTATCACCGTATCGGGCGGTACTCTTTCGGCAGCCGACTATCAGGCTATATGCGGATATCCGAATATAATCGTCCTCGATCTTTCGGGGGCTAAGACCGAGGGAGGGGTGATCCCCCCGTCTGCACTTGCTTCAAGAAATCAGCTTTCCGTGGTATATCTTCCTTCGGACACAAAGGAGATAGGCGAGGGTGCGCTTTCGGGCAACCGTTCGCTCACGGAGATATATATGCCCTCCACAGTGCGCATAATAGGCGCTCATGCATTCGAGGGCTGCGAAAAGGTCGAGCATTTCGACATCCCCGCAGAGACCGAGGAAATAGGTGAGTACGCATTCTCTGACTGCAAGGCTCTCTCGGATTTCGTGCTCCCTGCAGGGATAACCGCAGTGCCCGACCGCTGCTTTGACAAGACTTCTCTGAAGATGCTCATCATGGGTCCTCAGGTAACACAGATAGGCGCAGGAGCATTCGAGAACTGCCACGACCTCGCGGATATATGCTTCTACGGCGATACCGCTCCTTCCGCTCCGTCGGGAGCATTCCAGAACTGCAAGGTGACATTTCATATGCATGAAGATGCAGAGGGCGCAGAGAATATCGCAGATACCGCAAACGGCATGGTGACCGTGGCTTATGACCTGGAGGGCGAGTACAAAGCCCCCGTGAATGAGAGCCCCGCTCAGCCTGCCGAAGAAGAGACACAGCAGACCACAGAGGTCAGCGCTGATAACGATGACGGTGATGAAGAAAACACAGGTACGGTGATCACCGCCAGAAAGATAGAACCCGACAATGTGACGACTGCTGCGCCCGCAGCGGATAAGGATGAAAAGTCATCCTCAGGCGGAGTCAGTGTTGCCGCAGTGATAATAATAGCTGTGCTCTGCGCGGCTGTGGGAGTATTTGCAACGCTTTTTTTCACATCAAAGAAAAAATTTAAATAACAGGAGAACACATTCATGGAAAGACCCGCTAATACAAACAGGAAGATTGCCGATCTTATAGGCAATATCGAGAAGGTCATCGTAGGTAAGAGATCAGCGGTGGAGCTTGTCATCACGACAATGCTGACAGGCGGACATCTTCTCATAGAGGATGTGCCCGGTGTGGGCAAGACTCAGCTGGTATCAGCGCTTGCACGATCCTGCGACGGAGTATTCGGCAGACTGCAGCTCACACCCGATGTTATGCCCACGGATATAACCGGCTTTACTCTGATAAACCCCACGGACTATACCAGGGAATTCAGACCCGGTGCGGCATTCTGCAACTTTCTGCTCGCAGATGAGATAAACAGAGCTTCGCCCAAGTCCCAGTCCGCACTCCTTGAGATAATGGAGGAGGGACAGGTCAGCATAGACGGTGAGACCCATTCTCTGCCGAAGCCCTTTATGGTGCTTGCAACGCAGAATCCCGTCGAGACCTACGGTACATATCATCTTCCCGAGGCCCAGATGGACAGATTCATGATGAAGATAAGCATGGGCTACCCATCACAGCGTGACGAGCTCGACATACTCGGAAGAAATGAGCAGAGCGTGAATGCAAAAACACTTCTGCCCGTGATATCATGCGATGATATAATCACTCTTGCCGATGCCGCAAACAGCATACGCTGCGCGGACAATCTCAGGGAATACATCATAAAACTCGTGGATGCCACAAGAAAGTCCGATCATATCAAGCTCGGAGTCAGCCCGAGAGGAAGTATCGCCCTCTACAGGGCATCAAAGGCATATGCGATGGTGTCGGGCAGAGATTACGTGATACCCGATGATATCAAAAACCTTGCACCCTATGTACTCGCTCACAGGATCATGCTCACCCCGAAGGGCAGATCGGCATTCGGAAGCAGTGAGAATGCAGTCGCTCAGATACTTGAAACAGTCAGTGTGCCGGTAAGATAACGTCTTTGCGGTGCAGGACCATCCTGCACGCTTCACCAGGTATCATAACACTATACCCTATATATACAGGAGTATTATGAAATTTAACAGAGAATTGTTGAGCGGTATATTCAACTATTTCGTTTCGGTCGCGCTTGCAGTGGTGTTCGCACTGTTTCTCAACGCACGCGTGGGCTGGTTCATGGTGGCGGCATTCATGGCGGCTCCGATTGTATCGATCCTGCTCACGCTGCTTTTCGTGCGAAGGATTTACGTTATCGCCGATCCCATGCCCGTTACGATAACAAAGGGCGATACCGCTCGTATAGATATAACCGTCGGCAACGGCATGTGGCTCCCGTCACCGCCTGTATGCATCACGGTGCGGCAGGTGCTCGGCGCGGACTGCGCCGACAACAGCTTTGCGTGCTCGGTGATGCCGCTGTCTGAGGAAGGCATAACACTGGACTACAGGGCTAAGATATGCGGCCCCTATGATGTGGGTATAGAAAATGCCGTAATAAAGGACTATTTCGGTCTGATATCGTTCAGGCTTAAGAATGCGGACCCCGAAAAGCTGAAGGTGCGTATAAACGTCATCCCCGATATTGCAGAGGTGTCGTTTTCAAATACCGTTTTCAGGACAGCAGCGGAGCTTTCGGCCACATCCGATGACAGCGAGGACACTGTCAGCGTTCAGAATACTTTCGCAGGCGGCTTTCCCGGATATGACAACAGGGAATACGTTCCCGGCGATCCTCTCAAGCGCATAAACTGGAAACAGTCCGCAAAGAGGGGTACTCTGCTCGTGCGCAAGGATGATGAAGCAGCGGCAAGCTCGATATCCATCATACTTGACAGCTTCTTTGACAGGGAAAATGCAAAGCAGCCGCTCTTTCACAGCTCGCCCAAGCTCATGGGCAATACCTATGAGGAGCTTATGCAGCTTGCGGTACAGTGGGCGGTAGAGCATTCCCTGGGTATGACCAGATCTTTTATACTCGAGAATTATTCGGTTACTTATTTCTATGCGGACAAGAACGGCTGGCAGTACGTTCCGGTAACGGACGAGAACGAGCTGGTGCGCCTCCAGACCTCGCTTGCTTCCTTTGAATGCAGGACTGATGCATCACTGTCAAGACTGCCCGTGGATGAGCTTGCAGAGCAGAAGGGCAGCGTGTCGGTGTTCTGTACGCCCTATTTTGACGAAAAGCTGAGGGATGAGCTGGCTGATGTCACGGGCGAGACCGGCAAGGGCAGCCTGCAGTCCGTTGTCACAGCCGCGGTAACAGTCCCCGGTGTGTATGAGGAGGGCGATGAATGATGACGATAGACAGCATTTTCGCTTTTTTCAGAAAGAATGCCCGCCTGATACTTCCGTTCATGCTTTCGACAGTGCTTTCGATGGCGCTTTACGCGGTTTATCTTCCCACATCACAGGTGCTTGTGTGGACACTGCCGATAGTAGGAATAAATCTTGTACTGTTCGCATTCTGCAGCTTCGTCAAGGAGCACAATTTCATAGGCGGCGTCATCATGGGCATTATCGTGCTGCTTGCAATGATGGTGTTCTTCAAGCTGATAGCAGGCCCTGACTACGGCCTTACATTCCAGAAATGGCTGCTCACGGGCTCTGAACAGGTCGATACCCGCGGCGAGTATCTGCTTGCGCTGCTTGTGAGCTTTGTTCCCTTTTTCTCGGTGGTGGTGTTCTATTTCACCGATGTGCTCTACAGGATGATGTTCCTCACACTGCTGAGCATAGTGCCGTGTGCGCTGTATGTAAAGGTACTTTCCGAGATCGGAAATATATATCTGTGCTTCATAGCTCTGCTCAATGTGGTCATATTCCTCGTCCACTCCAGAGAGGTGCGCGAACAGAAGAGCAGGCGCATAGGCACGCAGGCCGCAGTGCTTTCTGCGGTCATATACGTTTTTGTACTGCTCGTGGTATCCTCCGCGATACCCAAGGAGAGCGACACCAGGTTCTATGACCGCTTTGAAGAGCTGTTCATGGACACGAACTTCCAGGCTGAGCTCAAGAACGACTATACCCATTTTTCGGATATATCCGGAGACGCGGGAAAGTACAGGGGCTTCTCCAACAGGCGTATGTACACTGTAGGCACGGAGCATGCCCCCTATTTCAAGAGACAGACCTTTGACTTCTTCGATTTTGACAATCACAACTGGAACTGTGAAGGCAGCGACAGCAATACTATGACATATACCGTCGATGAATGGACAGAGCTCCATTCAAAGCTGAGCCTTTCACAGCTGCAGATGGCCATAAAGCGTGCGGACCAGCTGAAGAGCGGATTTGCCGATAAATACGGCATGAAGAACGTTGTGGAATTCGAGGGCTTTGACGACAGCATAAAGACTGCTGTGGTCACATCCGAGAACTTCAGCGCGATGTACTATCTCTCACCCGCAAGGATCGTCGGCATCAGAAACAGCGGCTCCGGCGGCACCGAGGAGGTACGCGTAACAAAGAGCGGTGTTTTCCGCTTCATATCCTATCCTCATCCTAAGGACTTCACCTATTACGTCAACTACTATGACGAGATGTTCGCGAGAAACTACTGGTTCTCCATGGGCGGCTCGGATATAACCCCTGAGGACGAGGACAAAATGCTCGCAGAGCTTTACAGTATACTATCCGACGGCGGAGAGGATGAGCTGGCGGACAGTGTGCAGGCATTCATAAGCATAAGAGAGGAAGCTTACGAATATCAGAGGATGACGAGGAAAAACTCAGAGAAGATATCCGATGAGATAAGCGAGCTTGCTCATGAGATCACAGACAAATACGACTACGAGTGGGAAAAGGCAAATGCCCTGGCGATATACTTCATCACAAACGATTACAGGTATGACTTAAACTACGTATCCCCGGATGATTCGCCTGAATACTTCCTTTTCACCAGCAGGAGAGGAAGCTGCTCGGACTATGCGGCAGCGTACGTGCTCATGGCAAGGAGCGTAGGACTCAACGCACGCTATTGCGAGGGATTTTCCACAGACCCCTCGAGCCGTATGAATACCTGGATAATCAAGGACAGCAACTCCCACGCATATCCCGAGGTGTTCATACCGAATATCGGCTGGACGGTATTCGAGCCCACCGTATCCTCGGAGTACAACACCCTTACGGAGGACACCACAGGCGGCGCTATTGCTAATCTGAGCCTTGACCTTGACCTGGTTGCCGTTGTTATAGTGATATCGGGACTGATACTTCTTGCTGTTATATTCGGCGTGGCTCTGCTGCCCGTGATATCCGAGAATATATTCATGAATAAGCTTGCAGGCAGCGAGCCCGATGAGATCGCGGTTATGGCATATGAGCGCATGAGGACCAAGGCGGGCAGGATAGTCCGCAACGCCGATTCCCGTACAGCCTATGAGCTGTCGAGCGAGATAGACCGTAAGACAGGCTCTGAGTTCACACCCGTATCATTCCTGCTTGAAAGGATAGTCTACGGCGGCGGCCATGCCGATCAGAACGACAAGAAGAACATAATCGACAGATACACAAAGGTATGCAGGGCTATTAAAACATACATCAGGAACAGCGCAAAGGCTGAAAGGAAGAAGTACAGATGAGATTCGGACCTTCTGAGGGACATATCGCACTGATAACGGGCGCAAGCTCGGGTATAGGCAGGGCATTCGCATATGCCCTTGCCGATACGGGCTGCTTCGTGCTGCTTTCTGGCAGGAATGAGAAGGCTCTTGAAGCTGTGGCGGAGGATATAGGCAGCAGCAGATGCGCTGTGCTCCCTGCAGACCTTTCGGATAAGGAGGGCTGCATAAGGCTTTATGAGCAGGCAAGGGTATACAGCCCGGATATTCTGATAAACAGTGCGGGCACAGGCGTTTTCGGACGGTTTGATGAAAGCCCGCTCGATGCCGAAACAGATATGATAGACCTGAACATAAAGGCAATGCATATACTCTTCAAGCTGTTTCTGCATGACTTTGAGAGACAGGGCAGGGGATATATACTCAATATAGGCTCTCTTGCAGGCTTTATGCCGGGGCCTCTTATGTCAGCGTATTATTCGTCAAAGGCATATGTGATAAGACAGACCGAGGCGGTATATCTCGAGCTGCTTGCAAAGCGCAGCCCTGTACATGTATCAGTACTCTGCCCGGGCCCCGTACAGACAGCGTTCAACAGCAATGCAGGCATAACGGGTACCTTCAGGGGCATTACCGCAGAGGAATGTGTGCGTTCGGCCATGAACGGCATGAGATATAATATCCCCGTGATAATACCGTCATTCGGGGCAAAGCTGATAGCTGCGGGCTCGGCATTCGTTCCCGCACTGGCGGCGGGTGCATTCTGCTATGCGGCACAGAAGTTCAAAAAGCCTTGTATCAATCAACAAGCAAAGAAGTGATTGGTTGTGCAAGTTGACAAATCACAGAAAAATATTCAGAAAACACTTGAAAATCGTTATATTTGTGATATAATTATCTAATAGAGTTATACTCGAAAGGAGGCTGCTTGTTTGTCTGACGTTAGTATCAGAAAGCGCAAAAGATCCGCTGCAAAGATCGTCAGGGCCTACAATAAAAAGAAGCGCAGAGGCACTTCTCCGATACACTATACGATAGGCTTCATCACTGTTATTGCCGTATTATTCGGCTGCGGCGTAAAGATCGCTAAGAATGAGGCTACAGTTTATCAGAAAAAACAGGAGCTTCTGGAGATACAGGAGCAGATAGCCGACCTCGAGGCCGACAATGCCGTATATCAGAGCATACTCAACGATGAGGACGAAAGAACGTATATGGAACGTATCGCTATAGAACGTCTGGGATATGCATATCCCGGTGAAAGACGCTTCTGCGATCCTAACAAGAACAACGGCTGATATCCTTTGCGGTATCAGTGAATAAATTGTAGGAAAGGTTTTTTTATGCAGCCGGAAATTGGAAAAATCTATGAAGGCAAGGTGACCGGTATCACCAAGTTCGGAGCTTTTGTTGAGCTCGAACCGAACGTATCCGGAATGGTACATATCTCCGAGGTGGCAAACACATTTGTCAGCGAGATAAAGGATCATCTTACCGAGGGTCAGATCGTCAAGGTAAAGGTACTCGGGATCTCCGAGGACGGAAAGATATCGCTTTCGATAAAGAAGGCGCTTCCCGCACCGCCCAAAAAGGAGTTCAAGCCCCATACGGACAGACCGATGAACAGAAACAGCAGACCTGCAGGCGCTATTCAGGGCAAGGCGGTCAGAGAGCCGCAGACTCCCGAATCTGCTTTTGAGGATATGCTCAACAAGTTCAAGGCAAGCTCCGATGAGCGCATGGGTGACATAAAGAAGAATATGGACAGCAAGCGCAGGAATACCTCGAGACGTCGCTGATAAGGCGCATAAAACCGTTTGCGTTTTCTAAAAACTAAAGACGATGCCATAGCCCTATGATGCTATGGCATTTTTATGTATCAGGTTTTATGGGTTATGGTTTAGAATCAATTCGTTACTCTTTAATATCAGAATTATGTAAAAACATCAGAGACTACAAACTCAACCGGAGAAAGGATTTACATGTCGTGGACCAGGATAAGGCATAAGCTTGAAAATGAGTATCTTGCTGACTCGCTTAAGGGGCATATACGCTACTTTGCCACCTCATACAGCAAATGCCCCGACCATGAGGGCAGGGCGGCGATACTCCTCGACGGAGAGGAGATCATAGAGGGCAGTTACTGGGAACAGTGGAGCAATGCGCACCTGCTCCCGCAGGATAAGCTGTCCGAAGGCTGGCATCCCTATATGAAAATGGACGATACCGCCGTAGAATACGGCATGTTCGATCAGCAGTGTCTGTATAACGCTTTTCACGAGTTTGACAACCAGAGCATAGAAAAGAGTATGGCAAGTGATAATATGCTCGTGAGGATATTCGCCGTGCTTGACCGCAGAACGGGGAAAAGGACACTTATGAAGCTGCTTGGGAATATAGACAGCGAGCCTGAGGTGTTCCGCAGATTTCTTGAGATAAGAGCCCGTGCAGAAGGGATCATTAAATGAATTAGCAATTAGAAATTAGCAATCATCCCTATCCGATATGTTTTACAAATCGGATAGGGATAATTTTGTCATTTTTGATTTTTTTGTTATGGTTAATACTATTCCTAACTTTTATCAAAAACAGAGCAAGTAGGAAAACTTTTCAGGAAAGGAAAGCACGCATTTTTCAGAGAGTGGAAAGATTGCTCATTGCTCATTAATTGCTAATTGTTTTTTACCCCATTTCAGGTGCCGTATCACAAGGAAGCAGAGCATATTCACCGTAAAGGAGATAGCCCATGTGATGGGATAGGATACGTATATAGTCCCCTCCTTGTGGAATTCGGATATGCGGAATACCGTGGCTATCCACACAAGGCGCAGCACACATACGCATATGAGCGATATCATCATAGGCAGTACCGAGTAGCCCACGCCTCTTAGCGCACCTACGCTCACATCCATCATACCGCAGAGAAAATATGTCTTCATTATGATGTTTATCCTGTTCACGCCTGCCTGAATGACCTCGGGGCTCTCGGTGTAGATACCCAGAAGCTGTTCGGCAAAGAACATCGCAAGCAGTCCGAGCAGAAATCCCACGGCTGTGACGCAGCATTCGGCGCATATCACTATCCTGTCGATCCTGTCGTACTTACCCGCGCCGAAGTTCTGGCCCACAAAGCTGATGGCCGACTGATAGAATGAGTTCATAGCCACGTATACAAAGCCCTCGATGTTCATTGCGGCGGAATTGCCCGCAACGACCACGCTGCCGAAGCTGTTGACAGAGGACTGTATAACGACGTTGGATATAGAGAACATCATTCCCTGGAAGCCTGCGGGCACACCGATCTTGAGTATCATCATAACCTTGTGCCCATCCAGCTTTATCTCGCGCAGAGTGAGCTTTATCGCTCCGTTTTCGTGCATGAGACAAAGTATGATCAGCACCGCGGACACTGTCTGGGATATAACAGTCGCCAGAGCGACGCCTGCCACGCCCATATGGAAAATTATGACGAATATCAGGTTCAGTATCAGGTTTATCACGCCCGACCAGAGCAGATAGAACAGCGGCCTTTTTGTATCGCCTGCGGCCCTGAGTATCGCCGAACCGAAATTGTATATCATCGTTGATGTCATGCCGAGAAAGTATATCCTCAGATACAGTGACGCAAGGGGAAGTATCTCCTCGGGAGTTGACATGAGCATAAGCATCCTGTCGGCAAAGAGCAGTCCCGCAGCCGTGAGTATGATACCGCTTATCAGGCTCAGCCCCATGGAGGTATGCACCGTCTGGTGCAGTTCGTCATCGAGCTTTGCACCGTAAAATCTGGCTGCGGTGACATTTGCGCCGACAGATACGCCGATAAAGAGATTTACCATAAGGTTTATCAGCGACGAGGTAGAGCCCACCGCCGCAAGGGAGTTGTCGCCCGCAAATCTGCCGACGACCACTATATCCGCCGCATTGAACAGAAGCTGGAGTATGCTTGAGAACATCAGCGGCAGAGAAAAGGATATTATCTTCGGGAGCACATCTCCCGTACACATATCCATCTGATATTTGTTTGTCTGTGTTGTCTGTGCCATGTTTTCACCTTTTGTCCTGGTCGTCAGGCGGGTATCAGCCGTCTCTGACTCTGTGCATCATACTATAATAAATGAAGGGCTGTCGCAAAACAGCCCATATGGGTGATCATTCTATTATGACCTTGCTCACGTCTACGGGAACGCCCGAGCTTATGAAAGCAAGTTCATTTATCTCGTCAAAGCTGTGTCCGCTGTCCTCTACATATGCCCTGACTGCATCGCAGCCGAAAACCACGTTCTTGTCGTCAAAGGAGGATGCAGGTACATATATCTCATCGCCGCCTATTATGACGAGCAGCGAAACAGGAGCCATAGGTGCATCGCTTACCGCGGTATATTCCGCAGTGAATTTTGATGTGTCCGAGAGCATATCAGGTGTTATCAGCGCTTCGGAAAGAGTCACCGTGCATGATACTGCCCTGCCCATTACCTGTTCGTGAGCTGCAGGCTCTATAGTTGTGCGCATCAGCACAGGTGCTGTCTCGGAGGTGGATGCATCGGGATCGCTCTCTGCGGTGGTCACCGTCGTTGTCTGTACAGTGGTGACTGTTGTCTGGGCTGCAGTGGTCGTCTCGGGAGCGGGCTCTGTTTCTGAGGTTATCTCAACGGATGTGGTCTCTATGGGCACTGCAACAGTCTCGGAAACGGGGGGCTGGATATTCCGTGTATCATTTTTGCCCAGCACCTTGAAAAGTCCTATAAGGATAATGGCGAGCACTGCGAAATAGATAAGTACAGGTGCGCGCTTTCTGGCAGGTTTTTCCGCGGGCTCCGGGGCAGATGCGACGGATGGAGCGTTATCCCCGGCTGTATCTTCGTTGGGCTGATCATCGGGCTTTTTCTCTGCGTCGATCTTCTTAACGGCCTTTCTGACAGCTTCGGGTACCTTGTACGGATCATCGGATGTATCGGGTATCTCTATACCGTCAACGGGCTTTATGTCGGGGAGATCTTCGAGTGCATGTTCGGCTTCCTTCTCGATCTCCTTTATATCGGTTTCGTCAGTTTTCTTGTCCTTTGCGGATTTGTCTGAGCTGTCCCTGCTGTCGGTTTTTTCTGTCTTGTCGGACTTATCGTCCGAAGGTGTATTATCAGCGGCGGCTTTGTCAGTCTTTTCTGACTTAGTTTCGTCCTGTTTGTCCTTGTCTGTCTCGGAAGGCTTTTCATCAGACTTTTCTGACTTTGAGAAATCGACCTTCGCACCGCATTCGGGACAGAAACGGCTGTCTATGAATATATCCGCACCGCATTCATTACATTTTGGCATTATACTTATCCTCTCGTAATAAATCTCTGCACAGCGGTATATGTCTTACCGGGAGCAAGTTCCTCATAGCCTGTGAGAGATGCGTCCATATCCATATTCGGAGCATTTACCTGAGCGGTCATGGGCTCGGGGCAGAAATAGTTCTTAAAGCCTTCGTGGTTCCATATGATCCAGTATCTGTACTTCTCGTCAACTTCGTTGAGTATCTGTCTGCCGCTGGCAAGGTCGGTCATCACCGCACCATGGAAGGGCTTGCCGTCAACGGTGAGAGTGCCGCCGGAATACATATCGTTGCATATATCCGTGAGCACGGGACATACGCCCTTGATATACTTTTTGTCATATGCGGAAAGCTCTGTGCGCTTTCCTGTGGGCAGCCATCTTGACTTGTTGAAGGGGATGCGCTCCTTTGCGGGTATGGCAAGCCTTACATCCTCCTGCTTTGCGCCGTCAACGAAGGGTGCGTTTATTGTGGTGTGTGTTGCAAGGGATACGGGCAGCATTTTGTCCGAATCGTTTATAAGGGTGACCTTGTGAGTCAGTCCCTTGTCAGAAAGCTCACATCTTACTCTTATAGTGAACTTCACAGGGAAGCATGAGAAAAAGAAATCGCGCTCGTCGTATACATATTCGTTCTCAACGAATGCGGTCTTTCCCTTGACACCCATATCCTTTACGGTATAAGCACGCTTGTGCACGAAGCCGTGGATATGATTGCCGAATTTCTCCTCATTGACAGGCAGACGGTAGAGCGCGTCGCTTGTGCGCAGAAGTCCCTTGTCAAAACGGTTGGGAAGGTAGAGTACGGGCAGGCCCCATATCTCGGGTGACTGCATGATCTCGGCAATGGATACACCGTTGTTGTAGCGGAACACCTCTATGCCCCTGTTTTCATCTCTGAAACGCACTACATTAGAGCCGAGACCGGGAACTACTATCGCCCTGTATCCGCCTGATATGAGCTCAACTGCCTGTGCGCCCTTGTGTACTGTATAATTTGCTGACTGCATCTTCATCACTTTCTTCTCTAAGTTATCAGTTACTTTCTTATCTTGAGGGAAATGTCAAATACCTTTGCGGAATGGGTGATGGCACCCGAGGATATGATATCAACGCCTGTGCGCGCTACAGCGGCAACGGTGTTTATATCAACATTGCCCGATGCCTCCAGGACTGCCCTGCCTGCGCATACCTTCACACATTCGGTCATTTCATCAGTGCTCATATTATCGAGCATGATCACATCCGCGCCGCATTCTATCGCTTCGAGCATATCCGCCATGGTGCGGGCCTCGACCTCTATCTTTGCCATATGCCCGAGCTTCTTTCTCAGGGCACCGACTGCGGGAGCAATGCCGCCGTAAGCGTCTATATGATTGTCCTTGAGCATAGCGGCATCCGAAAGGTTGAAGCGGTGGTTGCGTCCGCCGCCGACCATAACGGAGTATTTTTCAAGGGCGCGAAGCCCGGGTGTGGTCTTTCTTGTGTCGGCTATGGATGCCTTTGTGCCCTCGCAGGCCTTCACGAGCCTGTTTGTGGCGGTGGCAACTCCCGACATATGGCATACAAGATTGAGAGCGGTGCGCTCTGCCTTGAGCACGGAGCGTGTGCGTCCCTTCACTCTTGCGATTATGTCGCCCTTCTTCACGCTCTCGCCGTCGGCGATGAGCCTTTCGGTCTGCATATCCGGGTCTATCAGGGTGAATACCCTGAGAGCGGCGTCTATGCCTGCAAGAACGCCTTCGTCCTTGGAGACGAACTCCGCTGTGGATATGTCATTTTCATCTATGAGCAGATCGGTGGCAAGGTCGATATAGTTGATATCCTCCTCCACCGCTCTTTTTATCACGTCGTCAATATAAAAAGCAGGAAGCATATTTATTCTCCTATGATCAGCCGTTCACGCAGTAGTCGAGAGTCTCGCCGATGCTCTCGGATATGAGCAGGTCGGCCCTGCTGTCATACTGTGTGGAGCTCTTGTTTATCAGCACGAGCTTGTTGCCGTGGTAATAGTCGATAAGTCCGCTTGCGGGGTATACCGACAGGGAAGTGCCGCCGATTATGAGCATATCGCAGTTCTCTATCGCATCGATGGAGCAGTTGACAGTATGCTGATCGAGGCCCTCCTGATAAAGAACCACATCGGGCTTTAACAGTCTGCCGCACTTGGAGCACGCGGGTATGCCGTCGAATTCCTTCATATATCTTGCATCATGCAGCGCGCCGCAGTTGATGCAGTAGTTGCGGTGTACAGAGCCGTGTATCTCATATACGGTCTGGCTGCCCGCAGCCTGATGAAGTCCGTCGATGTTCTGGGTTATGACAGCGCGAAGCTTGCCCCTGCGCTCAAGCTCTGCAAGCGCAAGATGCGCCTTGTTGGGCTTTGCGTCGAGATTGAGAAGCTTATCCTTGTAGAATTCATAGAATTCTCCGACGTTGTTGCAGAAAAACGAATGACTGAGTATCGTCTCGGGCGGGAATTTGTATTTCATGTTGTAAAGCCCGTCGACGCTCCTGAAATCAGGTATGCCGCTCTCGGTGGACACGCCTGCACCGCCGAAAAACACGATATTGTCTGTCTGTTCTATCCATTCTTTCAGCTGCTTTGTCTTATCTGTTATCATAATACCTTCCTCTTGACCGCGGCGGTGCTCTTCAGAGAAATCCCGCCCTGCAGAAATCAAATCATAGCCATTATAGCACATACTATATGCAAAGTCAACTAAAAAAGAATGAACAGTTATGCCATAGATTTCATCAAAATGTGCCTGTACTGACGCTCTGTGAATGCATATTCCACAAATGAGCGGCAGGCGGCGCGCGCTGTATTGAACAATACCACAAAACGCGCAGAATGATATGGACTTTTTATCTTCTATATGTTATACTACCTTTTAGTTATGCTTTATGAAAGGAAGATCTGATTTGAAGACATATATAAAAAAATGCGCCGCACTTGCTGCAGCTGCCGCTGTTGCGTCGCAGTTCACCGCCTGCGGATATAATTCCACATGGAGTGCGGATATAGACGGTCTGCGTGTTCCTGCGGGCGTGTATATCTACTATCTCCAGAGCTCTTACTATGACGCTCAGTCCAAGGTAAGGGAACAGAGGGAAGAGGGCACTGAGATCACTGCTGCTGATGTATTCGCAGCTACCGTTGAGGATAAGCCCGCAAAGGAATGGATAACCGACGAGGCTATCCGCCAGGTAAGGGAATATGCAGCAGTCGAGAACAAGTTTGCATCCTACGGGCTCACACTCTCCGATGAGGAGCAGAACTCCGCTCAGACCTACTGCGACCAGATGTGGGACTATGCAGGCGAATATTTCACCCAGATGGGCATCAGCGAGGAATCCTACAAGTCCATATACCTCAACGATGAAAAGAGAAGCAAGCTCTTCAACACCGTATACAGCGAGGGCGGCGAAAAGGCAGTCCCCGATGATGAGATAAAGAAGTATATGGAAGAGCACTATGCTCTTATCAACTATATCGACATGGAGCTCAGGGACGGCGAGGGCAACCTGCTCAAATCCGAAGGCAAGGCTGAAAGAATGGCTATGGCCGAGGATTACCTGAAGCGCTGGCAGGCAGGAGAGGATTTTGACTCTCTCAACAGCGAATACCTGACATACTATGACGGCCTGAAGAAGGCTGCCGAGGAAAAGGCAGCCGAGACCGCTGCAGAGAGCACTCCCGCTGAGACACAGTCCGATGACGGCAGCGCCCAGATGGACTGGACCGAGGTACCCGCGGATACCGCCGAGGCTGATTCTCCCGATACCGAGGAAGAAGGAGTATACAACGAGACAGAGAACTCCGGCGAAGAGCTTTCCTCCGATGAGGATACTGCAGAGACTGAGACTCCTGCTGAGACAGAGGCACCCGAAGAGACCACCGCTCCCGAGAC
>CACZPE010000229.1 GCA_902782875.1 uncultured Ruminococcus sp.
ATTAATTATGGCTTATCCACAGCTTATCGGTGATGGTATCGCATATTCCGAATTCAACGGCTTCCTTGGCGTTCATATAGTTATCGAAGGAGATGGCCTTCTCGACCTCTTTCTTGGTCTTGCCCGTGTCGGCCGAGAGCAGCTCCACCGATATGCGGCGGGTCTCCATGATAGATTCGGCGGTGCGCTGTATTGATGTGGCAGAGCCGCCTACACCGCCCGATATGAGCGGCTCATGTATCATTATGCGGGAATGGGGGAGTATGAACCTGCGCCCCTTCTGGCCGCCTGCGAGGATTATCGCCGCCATAGACGCTGCCATGCCTCTGCAGTACATATACACCTCAAGGTCGAGGGAGCGGATGATATCGTATATCATGAGACCGGCGCTCACAAGGCCGCCGTCGGATGTGATGGCGATATCTATGGGTGCCTTCGGGTCGTCCGATACCAGCAGTGATATCTTCTTTGCGAAGTCACATGCCGATGCATCGGTTATCTCACCCTCTATGAAAAGCTTCCTCTGGGTAAGGAGCTGTGATTCGATGGGGACTACGGTGATGCCGTTGCTGCTTTTTACTATGATATTAGACATTGTTCCTCCTTGGAGCGGTTCATTCATCAAAGAGCGAGAGCCTGAAATCGTCCTCGTCAAGCTCATCGTCGTCGTCATCGGCAGACTCGTCTTCTCCGAACAGTGATGCGAAATCGGGAAGTTCTGCTGTATCGGCAAGCGCATCTGCGCCGCCGTCCGATCCGTCTGTATCCTCTGTGTCGTCTTCTGATGCGCTCATCTCTTCGTCATAATTCTCGACACAGCTCAGGTATTCTTCTTTGCCCGAAGCGCCGGAAAGTATGACGTTCAATATGCCTCGGCCGAACATGCTGTATGCATCTATCGTGGCATCTATGCAGAAGGATATGGCTTCTGCCATGTCCTGCACATTGTCTCTGATGGACATGGAGCACATGATCTCGCCGTCACGCAGATCCAACCCGAAGGAGGTATGAGTGAGCAGGAAGTTGGCGTTTGCGAGCAGCATAGACATCTCCTGCAATGCCTTTTCATCGGCAATATCCGCCTTGATCACGGGTCTTGCGGTGAATCTGACATACGTCTTATGGACATACATGAGCATGATGATCTGTCTGAGACAGGATCTTACCGAGAAATTCATCCTGAAACTGCCGTCCTCGGGGAAGGAGCTGTAACGGAGCTGATTCGTATCGAGCGCTCTGGCAGTGCGTTCATAGAGCGCAGTGTCATATTCGGGCATATCGCACCTCCAAGATTAGAATAACTTTAGAAAGTTAAATATGTAATTAGAAATGGGCGCAGGCTATTTACAATCCGCTGTGTTTATGCTATTATGACATTGCAGGAAAAAAGCGGGAACAGACCGCCTTGTATCATCGCTGTAGGTCGTACCGGCCCATATCGCTGCCGGATATCGCTGCCGGTCGTACCGGCCCGGAGAAAGGAGAAACACATGAAAAAGACCGACCTTGGAAAGATCGCCCTCATTCTTGGTGTTATCGCCTACATTGTAAGCCCGGTGGACTTTGCCCCCGGACCTCTCGACGATATACTCATTACCGTGCTCACTATGGCACTGCCCGCTGTCAAGCACCGCATAAAGGGCTGATACATAAGAAAACAAAACGGGTCGGCTTCTGCCGACCCGATACGCTTATCTGATGGTAACGCCCCATCGCGATGCACTGACCTTCTTATACAGATCCATCTTTATCTTGTTCTTCGACTCCTTGTAAAGGAAGAACACAAAGCCGATCGCTACGATGGAAAGGATTATGCCAATCACGATAGCAGCACCCTTACCATGGAGGATAGCGCCGAATATGATCCATATGAGAACGAGTGCGATAGCTATTATCGGAACACAGAATGTGAGAACAGTCCTGTTGTTGATCTTGATGTACTTGGATATCTCGGAATTGTCGAAGCACTCATAGTATCTTGCTATGAAGGAATCGGGGCGTGCCCATGTGCAGAAATCCTTGATGCTGTCAAATCTTGCTGTGTAGTTCTGACCGGTGCCGGTAACGCGGTAGCCCATGTCGATCCTGCCATCGGAAGACTGCTTGGCACTCATAACATGGACCATAGTGCCGATCTTAGCCTGTCCTGTTCTGTTCTTGACAACGAGATACTTGCCGTCTACAGCCTCGTCTATATTACTGAGCGAATATGCCATATGATTTCCTCCCGGTATGCCGATCTGGTATTACGCAGAATGATCTGCGGCTGTTATCTGTAAGAGACACCCATGCGGGCATTACTGTAAAAGCAAACGACAGACTTTTCAGCGTTTACTTTAATACATTATACCACATAAAAACCTAAATTGCAATATTTATATACAAATTTTTTATGCAAAAATCGGCGTTGCAGATGTAAAAAAAATACAAACATACATCTGCTGAAATATTAAAATTGCACAATCAAGCTGAGGGGTCGCCCCCTCAGCTGTTGTTTTAAAGCTTGAAGTTATAGTTGATCCGGATTACTGGAGCTCCTGCTTCTCACTCTCAAGAAGTACGTCGTTGAGCTTGCCGATAACAGTGGTGATCTCTTCGATGGACTTTTTGATGGATTCGCTGCTCTCGTTGGTGACGTTGACATTCTCATCAACTGCACCGAATGCCTTGATAGTAGTCTCAAGTATGGTGATGAGCTGCTTTACGCTGTTCTCATCCATGGTAGGATTGCCGTTGCAGAATGTTACGACGTTCTTGAGCAGGTCATTCACGACATTTGCTCTCTCGTGGGTCTTAGCGGTGGACTCACCGATGGATGTCATGTTGGAGCCTATCTCGCCGATATCATGCTTGAGCTTGTCGG
>CACZPE010000230.1 GCA_902782875.1 uncultured Ruminococcus sp.
ACCTCAAAATCCTTACCGTCAAGATAGGAGAGTATTCCCGCATCTGTTGTGAATGTAAAGCTCAGTTTGTAGGAATACAGCGCCTGTGTCTTTACTCCCGCGGCGCGGTTTATGCGGTTGTCGCCGTATTTGCCGTCACCCAGCAGCGGACAGCCGATGTGCGCCATATGCGCCCTTATCTGATGGGTGCGCCCCGTCAGTAGCTCCACCTCCACAAGGGCAAAGCCGTCCTTTGTATCAAGCACCTTGTAGGCGGTGATTATCTTCTTGTTGGCAGGAGTGCTCCTGTCGCTGACAGTGACGGTGTTGGTCTTACTGTCCTTATAGAGATATGCCTCTATGGTGTCGCTTTTTTTCGGCGGTATCCCTGCGGTGATGCACAGATAGCGCTTGTCAAGCTCCCTGTTCTTTATCTTATCGTTCATTATCCGCAGCGCCTCGGCGTTCTTCGCAGCTATGACTATACCGCCTGTGTTCCTGTCAAGGCGGTTGCACAGCGCAGGGGCGAAGGAGCTCTCATTTGCAGGATCGTATTCACCCTTGTCAAAAAGATAGTGCTTGAGCCTGTTTGCAAGAGTATCTGCGGTCTGCTCATCATCCTCATGTACCACAAGGCCGTTTTTCTTGTCTATGAGTATGATATTCTCATCCTCATAGACGATATCCAGCTTTGCGGGCGCCGACATAAAATCGTCCTTATCAGGGGCTGTGAGCATATCGTCGGGAAGATACAGCTCCAGCACATCGCCCTCGGACAGCCTTGTGGATATCTCGCAGCGCTTGCGGTTGAGCTTGATGTTCTTTGTGCGTATCCCCTTGTACAGCGCACTCTGCGGCAGTGCGGGGCAGGCCTTTGTTATGAACTTGTCCACACGCTGGCCCGCATCGTTTGAGTTTATGATAAATCGTTTCATATCCTTATCCAAAATCACCGCACCCATATGAGTGCGGCGATTACATACAAACAAGTCTGTACTTACTTATTCTTAAGATATTCGTCTATGGAAGCGGCAGCAGTCTTGCCTGCGCCCATTGCGAGTATAACGGTAGCAGCGCCTGTTACGGCATCGCCGCCTGCGTATACGCCCTCGCGGGAGGTAAGGCCTGTCTCCTCATTTGCTACTATGCAGCCCCACTTGTTGGTGTCAAGGCCCTTTGTGGTGTTCTTGATGAGGGGGTTGGGGGATGTGCCGATAGCCATGATCACGCAGTCAACGTCTATGGTATGCTCAGAGCCCTGCTTTACGATAGGTCTGCGTCTGCCGGATGCATCGGGTTCGCCGAGCTCCATGGATACGCACTCCATCGACTTTACAAAGCCGTTCTCGTCGCCGTTTATTGCAGTGGGATTTGTCAGGGTCTTGAATATGATGCCCTCTTCCTTTGCGTGCTCTATTTCCTCTGCACGGGCAGGAAGCTCAGCCTCACCGCGTCTGTAAACGATGTATACCTTCTCCGCACCGAGACGCAGAGCCGAACGGGCAGCATCCATAGCAACATTACCGCCGCCGACAACAGCAACGTTTGTGCTCTTCTTGATGGGAGTATCTGCGCCCTCCTTGTAAGCCTTCATCAGATTTACTCTGGTGAGGAACTCATTTGCGGAGTATACACCCTTGAGATTCTCTCCGGGTATCTTCATGAAGTTGGGCAGACCTGCGCCGCTGCCTATGAAAGCAGCCTCGAAGCCCTCTGCAAAGAGCTCGTCTATCGTTATGGTCTTGCCGATAATCATATTTGTCTCTATCTTCACGCCGATAGCCTTGAGACCGTCTATCTCGCGCTGAACGATAGATTTGGGAAGTCTGAACTCGGGTATGCCGTATACAAGAACGCCGCCTGCAAGATGGAGCGCCTCGAATACAGTCACCTCATAACCCATCTTTGCCAGGTCGCCCGCACAGGTAAGACCTGCAGGGCCCGCACCGATGACAGCTACCTTTCTGCCGTTTGAAACAGGCTTTACTACCTCGCCCTTGAAGTTGTTGTTGTGGAAGTCAGCCGCAAAGCGCTCGAGTCTGCCTATACCGACAGGATCGCCCTTCTTGCCTCTTACGCACTTGCCCTCGCACTGTGTCTCCTGAGGACATACTCTGCCGCATACAGCGGGAAGGGAGCTTGACTTTGAGATAACGCCGTAAGCTTCCTCAAACTCGCCCTCGGCTATCTTCTTTATAAATCCGGGTATATCTATATTAACGGGGCAGCCCGACACACAAGGCATTGCCTTGCATCCGAGACAGCGCAGAGCTTCGTCCTGTGCGGTCTCGGCATCATATCCGAGAGCCACCTCATCAAAATTCTTGTTTCTTACATCAGGATCCTGTGAAGGCATGGGATTCTTCACAAGCGACATATTTGGCTTGGCCATTATAATACCTCCTTGTAAAGATTGCAGGTCTCCTCATGCTTTGCCCTCTCAAAGGGCTTGTACATAGTAGAGCGCGCCATAGCTTCATCAAAATCAACAAGATGTCCGTCAAATTCGGGACCGTCAACACAGGCAAATTTTGTCTCGCCGCCGACGGTAAGGCGACATCCGCCGCACATACCCGTACCGTCTATCATAACGGGGTTCATGGATACTATCGTCTTTATGCCGTATTCCTTTGTGAGTGCAGCTACGAACTTCATCATGATCACAGGGCCTATGGCGATGACCTCATCATACTTCTCGCCGCTCTCGATAAGCTCCTTGAGCGCATTTGTAACAAGGCCCTTTGTGCCGTAGGAACCGTCATCGCTCATCATGCAGAGCTTGTCGGAACATGCCTTGAATTCATCCTCAAGGATAACAAGATCCTTGTTTCTGAAGCCTACGATAGAATGCACCTCACAGCCTATCTCATGAAGCTTCTTCGCAACAGGATATGCTATAGCACAGCCCACGCCGCCGCCTACGACAGCGACCTTCTTGAGTCCCTCCACATGAGTGGCATTGCCGAGAGGGCCTGCGAAATCCTGTATATAGTCGCCCTCGTTCTTATGAGCGAGCTTCTCTGTAGTAGCGCCTCCCACCTGGAATATTATGGTTACAGTTCCCTTCTCCCTGTCGTAACCGCCGACCGTGAGAGGAATCCTCTCTCCGTTCTCATCGGTACGCAGTATTATGAACTGTCCCGGCTCCGCCTTTCTTGCAACTGCGGGCGCCTCAATATCCATCCATATGACGGTGGGGTTGAGCACCCTTTTCTTAGCTATCCTGTACATTTCTCCCTGTCCTTTCCTTAATGGGTACCGTGATCATTCGTCCGAGCTTCCGCTGCCGTACTGCTTCTTGAAGCTCAGCGGGCTCATACCCACACTTTTCTTGAATTTATTATGGAAATAGTTGATATTGCTGTAGCCTACCATCTCTGCTACCTCATAAACCTTGTAGTCCTCATCCTTGAGAAGGCGCTTGGCCTCGGTTATGCGGATCGTATCGAGATAGTTGTTGAAGTTCTCGCCTGTATACTGGTGGAATACCTTGCCGAGATACGCGCTGTTGTATCCGAATATGCCCGCAAGCATCTCAAGACGCAGCTCTCTGTTGTAGTTCGACTTGATGTACTGAACCACTCTTTCCATATTGCTCTTGGTGGATTTTGCAAAGCACATATCCGATACTTCCGTGAGCACGGACTTTACGCTCTCGATCATATCCGTGAGGGAATGTGCCTCCTCAAGTCCGCTCATGAATTCATCGGTAACAAGGTTCTCGGGCTTTTTGTCCGCAACTGTGCGCACTATCCTTGCCCTTATATCGATAACAAGAGTAATGCAGCTTACCTTCGCCTTTTCGGGAGTATTTCCCATAAAGCGCAGCGACTCCTTGAAGTTGTCGAGCAGAGCGCACATCTTCTTGGTATCGTTTATCTCCATGAACGCATACACGCGCTCGGGATAATCTATCGGATCGCCCTGCGGCCTGTGTATGTCCGCATCGGTGACAACCGCATCCTTTTCGTATATGAAGCGGCTCCTGTAGAGATATTCAGCGCAGGAATAGGATTTTCTGATGCTCCTTGCATCGAGCACATACTCTCCGCAGGCGATGTATATCTTGCCTTCAAGGCTCTCATAGAGCCTGTCGAGCGCAGAATAGATATCGGCCTTGTTCCAGCTCTTGAAAAGCAGTCCGAGCACGCCGCTTATATCTATCTGTATTATATCCACATTGCTGACCGTGTCAAAGAAACGGCGCACTGCGGTGTACGAATCGTTCTTGTCGTCGCCGTCACAGGATATTACCGCGGTAAGGAAGCCCAGACGGTCGTATTCGCTCTCAAAGCGGGAGATATATTCCTCATTGCCGAAGAATACACCCTTGATCATCTGCTCGTTTATGTACTCCTTGCCGATCTGCTGATTGATGGTGCGCTCGCGCTCCTTGGCTATCTTCTTGCCTGCGGCATTGATGGCCTCGGTGAGCTCATCCTCATCAACGGGCTTGAGTATGAAGTTCTCCACGCCCAGTGCGATGGCATCCTTTGCATATGTAAAGTCGGAGTAACCCGAAAGTATGATGACCTTGCCGTTAAAGCCCAGCGCCTTTGCCGCCTCTGTCATCTCTATACCCGTCTTGCCGGGCATCTTTATATCCGCCACGACAATATCAGGCCGCAGTGTCATGATCTTGGAAAGTCCGTCATCACCGTCATCGGCTTCACCGATGACCTCACAGCCTATCTCGACCCAGGGGATCATCATTCTGATACCCTGACGAACATTTGGTTCATCATCGACAAGCAATACCTTTAACAGTTTTCTCACCCTTTCGGAAGTTCATTCACAGCAAGTCCGCTCTTCGGATTTCTCGGGAGCACGAGCCTTATGGTGGTACCTCTGCCCTCTTCGCTCTCTATCCTCATGCCGTACTGTTCACCGTGATACATTCTTATTCTCTTATGGACATTGGTAAGGCCGATACTCTTTCCCGAGGAAGTATCGCTGACCTCGAGCTTGTATTCGAGCTCTGCCAGCTTTTCCTCGTTCATGCCCTGACCGTTGTCTGTAACGTCAACATAGAC
>CACZPE010000231.1 GCA_902782875.1 uncultured Ruminococcus sp.
AGGAATGCATAGTCGCCTATCATGATATGTCCCACATTCTGCGGATGGAACGCATCCACATCCTTTTCGGGAGATATAGCGTTTATTATCGCATTCTCATCTATCTGTGCGGGAAGAGGGAGCTGAACGAGTATACCGTTTACCCTGCTGTCGGAGTTGAGTTTTTTTACAAGTGCAAGAAGCTCATCCTGTGTGGTCTCCTCGGGAAGAGCATACTCGAATGACTCAAAGCCTACCTCTGCACAAGCCTTTTTCTTGTTGTTGACATATACTCTCGATGCCTGGTTATTGCCGACTATAACTACCGCAAGGCCGACATTTATACCCTGTGCCTTAAGCTTATCAGCCTCTTCTCTCACTTCGGATTTAACTCTTGCAGATACTGCCTTACCGTCGATGATATTCATTTATTTTTCCGCCTTTCATTCAAGTATCTCGACAGAGAGAGAGCTCCCTGACGGATCGTAATTGTATACTATACCTGTTTTAGTGCCGTCTGTGTCAAATTCAGAAAAACTGGTGACATAATCGCTGACATTCATGCCGAAAAGCTCGGATATAACAGCTTCACACGCCTGTGTGTCCGTAATGTCCGCTCCGTTTACGGATGCGCCCGGAGCCTTGCCCGATACTGTCAGGCAGTAAACGCTGTCATCCTTGACTTTATAGTATCCGATGACCTCGCCGTTCATACGTATACCGACCATGCCTTCATTTGTTTCGGATATCGTTCTGTCAAGCTGTACTCCGCTTATGGAGTAGATATCCTGCTCGGTACAGGGAAGGGTAACTGCTTTGCCGCCGATCTCCACTATGCCGCGGAGCTTTTCGGTATCCCATCCCGAAGGAAGTACGCCCTTGCTTGTGCTGACATCACCTGTATAGGTCTTATTCTCTTCGCTGCCCATTTTCAGTACGATCATCTGATTGGCATAGTTCAGTCTGATATGCACTCCGTCAACATCGGATTCATAGGTATTTCCCGATGCATTTATGGGCAGAAGGAGCTTCTCCATACCGTAGTGATCGCTAAGCCTTACTCCGTTTACGGTGACTATGCCTTTTTCATCATCGCCCATGAACATCACGTCATGCACGGTTCCGTCAGAGCCGTAAAGAACATATCCTATAAATACGCCGTCACAGTAGAGATGTGCGGTTATATCAACATCCGCGGGATAGTTGATATTATACAGCTTTCTTGATGTCATACCGCCCGCTTCGAGCATCTCATCAAAGGTACACGGGAATGACAGCTTTTTACCGTTTACGGCGAACATATTCATTATGTCCTTGTCCGTCAGTCCCTGCTGCTGTACAGTCTGGGTCTCGGGGACCTCTTCCTCCTTCTTACAGGAGGTAAGACCTGTAAGGAGCAGTGCTGCTGCAAGTACAATATATCTCTTTTTCACTGCTCATCGTCCTCACTGTCATCAATTATCTTCTGATCTGTATCGAGAGTTTTCTTCTTTTTGTTCTCTCTGCGCTCGGCTTCTTCCTTTTCACGTGCATCGGCTGCTGCAAGAATTGCCGCAGCTTCTTCGGTATCCCTGAAAAGCTTTGTGCCCAGTTTCTTTGTCCTTATATGAAGGACGATCATGATCACCACAGCTGCGACAGATGTGACAGCCGCCACAACCTGTGATACTCTCGCACTGCCCGCATAGAGAGAATCTGTGCGAAGGCCTTCTATTATCATTCTGCCTATGCCGTACCATGCGGCGTATATGCAGATGAGCTCGCCGTCGAATTTTCTCTTCTTATGGAAGAAGTGCATGATAAGGAAGCCTGCCGCACACCACAGCGATTCATAGAGGAAGCAGGGATGTACGGGGAGATAGGGATCAACTGTGATCCCGTTTGCCGCGAACATATCCTGATTATAGATAAGATAATCCTGTATCCTGCCTCCCGACATGCCCCAGGGCATAGTGGTATTGGTGCCGAAGCATTCCTGATTGAAGAAATTGCCCCAGCGTCCGCAGGCCTGACCTATGAAAAAGCCTATAGCAGCAAGATCAAGGGTTGGCAGAAAACGCATTTTCTTTATTTTTGCAGTGACAAAGGCTGCCAGTACCGCACCGATTATTCCTCCGTATACCGCAAGTCCGCCGTCGCGGATCGCCAGTATTTCCTTAATATCGTGATATGTGTTCAGATGAAATATCACATAATATGCCCTGGCGCCTATTACCGCACCGACAAGTCCTGCAAATACAACATCTGTCACTTTATCGCCGTCGATGCCGAATTCCTTTGTGCGTCTGAAGCAGTAGGTCATAGCAAGAAAAAGACCTATTGCTATCATTATGCCGTACCACTTTATCTCAAAGCCGAATATCGTAAAAGCATTCGGATCGACATTCAGCTCTATCCCGAATCCCGGGAATGTTATCAGATTGTCCGTACCTATACGGTCAAGATGTTCCACTTAAGCTCCTCCTTTTGGCCTGATGACGAACATAGAGGAGTTGTTTGTATCAAGTCGTTCTTCCAGGAATTTTCTTGCGTCCTCACAGGTCATGCGTGCTACTGTATCAAGAGCAGCAAATGCATTTCCGCTGCGTCTGAGTCCTGTATTCACAAGCAGTGATGCAAGGCTGTCAGCATTGTTGAGAGCTCTTACAAGATTGCCGTAATACTGCTTCTTTATATTATTGAAGCGTTCCTCTTCAAATCCTGTCTTTTTCCTGCGTTCTATCTCTTCCTTTATAAGCTGCTCTGTACGCCTGGGATCCTTTGATTCACCGTTCATCATAGGAACAAAATATCCGTTGCCCGAGAAAGTCCCCGAGCTGAAACCGTAGAATATCAGCCCTTCATCATACAGTCGCTTGTAAAGAGGAGAAGTTTCATCCGCAAGCAGAGAGAGTGCGATATCTGATATGACAGTAAGCTCTGCAAGCTCTTCATCGCTCACAGGCTTTGACTTAAAGCCGAGAGAAAACATAGGGACAGCTACTTCAAAGCTTTGCTCCGCATAATCCGTTACAACACTTTCGGGCTCTTCGGGAACGATGGATACGAGCTGTTTGTCCTCACAGGGCTTGAGCATATCGTCACATACCCGCAGTATCTCATCCTCGTCAACATCGCCTGCAATTGCAAGAGTCATATTATGAAGATTGTAGAATGTATTATAGCAGCGGTAAAGCAGTTCGGGGGTGATCTGAGCGATGCTCTCCACAGTACCTGCAATATCAATCTTTACCGGATTCTCATGATATATTCCCTGAAGCATGCCGAAGAATACACGCCAGTCGGGATTATCCTGATACATCTTGATCTCCTGAGCGATTATCCCCTGCTCCTTGGCAACGGTCTCCTCGGTGAAATAAGGCTCCTGAACAAATTTCAGCAGTATCTTCAGAGAGTCGATGAAATTATCTGTGCAGGAAAAAAGATAGCAGGTCTTGTCAAAAGATGTATACGCATTGCCGAATGCGCCCGTCTTTGCGTAAAGATCAAACACATCGGTATCCTCGTTTTCAAACAGCTTATGCTCAAGATAATGTGCAATACCATTTGGCACAGTAACAAAATCAGGCTCGTCGGATGTCCTGAAGGTGGTGTTGACAGAGCCGTAACGGGTGCCGAATATAGCGTGTTTGAGGCTGAAGTCCTTCATTTTCCATATCAGTATCTCAAGGCCGCTGTCATGCATAATGCGTACATAGCTTTCGCCCGTGCGCTGATCCGTAATAACTTCTCTTGTCATATCACTCACTTCCTTTCAGCACATAGACGGTATCAAGTTTCAGGGAGTTTGCGATATCAATTATATCCTGCTTTGTAACTGCATCAACAGATTCCGCATACCCGGCCGGCGACTCAACAACGCTGTCTATTATCCTGTCAAAATACCATCCCGCAACAGAAGTGGGAAAATCCTCCACAGCCCTGAGAGAAGTTTTCATAAACAGCTTTGACTGCTCAAGCAGCTCATCGGAAAACTCGCCTTTTCTTAATATTTCAAGCTGGTTGAGTATCTCTTTTCTTGCAGCATCTGTGTTCACAGCTTCAAGACCGCTGTCAACATAATATGTAGATTTGAACTTGTTCCTGGTGGAATCGCAGTAGTAGCACAGGCTCAGTTTCTCCCTGACATTCTTGAAGAGAAGAGATGTGGGAGAACCGCCGAACATCACGCTGAAAAGTCTGGTCGCAGCATCCGTGAAATTCCCGGAATACTTAAACGCCATGACCATTTTGTTCTGGGTAACATCAAGCACATCCGAGCTTTCGCAAACCTCGTACTTTATCGGTGAAGGGCTGTAGGAAGGTTCGCAGATATCATGCCTGTCGATACCCTCAAAGCATTTTATGATATACTCCTCGCATCCGTCGGGAAGTGCATTGCCCATATAGAATATCTCTACCCTTGCTATGGAAAGCATATCCCTGTAGGCTTTGTATACTACCTGAGGTGTAAGCTCTGCAGCCTCTGAAGCCTCACCCTTGAGCGGTATCCCCGCAGGTTCACCCGAATATACCAGACTGCCTGCTCTCTTGAGAGCGTAGTTTCTCTTATCGTTTATTACGCTGTTGATATCTTCTATCATCTCTGTGAGCTTGAGATCAAACTGTTTTTTCGGAAAAACTCCGTTCTCATCAAGCACAGGTCTGAATATGCATCCGCATATAAGCTTCAGAAGCTCGAAGGATATATTCTCTCCCTCAAGGGCATATCTGTCTGCTATGCTCGATGCAGAGAACATGGTCAGTCTCTCATCGCCGAAGCGCTGTATGGAAGTGCTGACCTCAGCGCCGTAAAGCTCAGCAAGCCTTGAATTGAATGATGTGATATCGGTATATTCACTGTTGGTATCTTCAAGCAGATATGCAGGCAGGGAATAAGCAGACGCCTTTTCAGCTGTAAGCGGGAATACAAAATAAAATCTGAATCCGCTTGTCTTGAATTTCGGATCTGTTATCACATTGAGTGTAATGCCTTTGCCTATCTGTTTCTTGGTATAAGTTACCGCCACATTATCATCTCCGTTCCTTGTTCTTTCATAAAAGCAGCGGCAAGCGTCATGTTCTGCGAACATATCTGTTTGCCGTTGTAATGTTTTAAATATATCGGTGCCTTATGCGCAACATCAGTAACCGTCGGAACCGTTTATGGAATCATCATCGGCTATCCAGTCAGATGCTTCCATTACGGCAAAACTGTCTCTTGTCTTGCGGATGTATACACGGCTGATCCCTGCATTGATTATAAGCCTCTTGCACATAGAGCAGGGCTCAACCTCACCGTAAAGCTCTCCTGTCTTTGCGTCATGACAGGCAAGGAATATCTCCGCGCCGATCATCTCATTGCGTCCGGCGGATATTATAGCATTAGCCTCCGCGTGGACACTTCTGCAAAGCTCATATCTCTGTCCTTTCGGGACATTGAGCTTTTCTCTCATGCAGTAGCCGAGATCAGAACAGTTCGCCCTGCCTCTGGGCGCACCTACATATCCTGTAGAGATTATCTCATCGTTCTTGACTATAATCGCTCCGAAGTTTCTGCGCAGACATGTGCCTCTTTCAAGTACAGTCTCTGCAATGTCAAGATAGTAGTTTACCTTATCACGCCGCATACGATCACCTCTTAAAGCTGTTTTCTGCCGGTACTGCACACATCGAGCAGTTCCGCAAAGCTTCTTACCGATGCTGCAGGCTCAGAAGAGCTGTCCAGCTTTCCATACCCGTAAGCGGCATGGATAAACGGCACACCGGCTTCTGCCGCAGCAATATAATCTCCTTTAGTATCGCCTACGTATACAGGACTTACACAGCCGTTTTTCTCAATGAGCTGCTTTATGGTCTCTGATTTGGGTTTGCCTGTATCTCCCCAGCAGAGATAGTCACTGAAAAAGCGTTCAAACCCCGTATACTCAAAGAATGCTTCGATATAGCCGCACTGGCAGTTGCTGACTATAAAAAGCCTTCTGCCCGTGCCCAGTTTTGCGAGCAGCTTTTCATCCATAAAAAGCCTGCCGCCGTTTACAGCTATGTAGTTATTCTCCTCCTGGGCGCAGCGGTCAAGAAGCTCCATACGCCTTGTGGGAGAAAGATCGGGGAAAAGAGTATCTGCTATATCATCCATCGTCATACCCATGACAGAACGTATCTGCTCGCCTGTGAGCGTCTTATCCCTGAGCAGCG